>JAKQBV010000528.1 GCA_029573925.1 bacterium | reverse complement strand
TTATCAAACGCATCACCTCCGCAGGCGAGTGGGAGAAATACTGGAATGACAGGTTGCGCTTGACCGGAAATGTTATTCTTGTCTTCAGAGGGGCTAAAGCTCTTTGATTGTCCTACAACTTTGGGACGTTATCAATATTTTCGAATTTCTAGCCAAACAACTCGCCTACACGCTCATGAAGAGATGCGCGATAATAGCCACCTTGGATAATGATAATCATGGAGTGGCGACTGCTATGGCTGTTTGGCTCGACGGCGAATACAGAGAGGGGTTTTCCTTTGACACAGGGGGGACGCTTTTCGCGGATGTGCTCCACTTCCGGGCGATTCTGAGACAGGACGGAGCGAGCCGGCTTTTACCGAGGTTCGCCGCGATGGACGGCTGGAAGAACGCGAGTTTTTGGGGGGCTCCTCTGTTTGACAGGCATGGAAACGTGATCGGGGTTATTGCCGTGATCGACGATAAACCAATGACAGAACGCCCCCAGACGATTTCTCTTCTAAAGAGTTTCGCGGTCAGGGCTTCTTCGGAATTGGTTCGCATAAAGACGGAGAAGAAATACCAAGCCTTGTTTGAGGGGATGTCGGAAGGCCTTGTTGTGTGCGAAATTCTCTTTGACGATGAGGGACAGCCTGCGGATTTTCATTTCTCCTCGATAAATCCTTCTTTCGAGCGCATATCCGGGGTGAAATCGGCAAAGATTATAGGGAAGACCGCGAGCGCGGCGATACATGATTCTGACAGGCATCTGATCGAATTGTTCAAAACGGCGGCGATGACGCGACGCCCGGAGAATTTTGAAATTTACTCTAAATACTGGGATAAATACTTGGGAGTCACGGTTTTTAGCCCGGAGCCGGGGCAGATAGCCGGAATTTTTACAGATATCTCTGATAGAAAGAAAGCGGAGAGCGAACTGGAAAAGGTTCTCGCCGAACTCTCTGCTATACACTCCAGCGCGCCGATGGCTATGCTGCTGGTGGATAGGACTTTCCGGGTGGTGAAAGCCAATGACGCGGCGACCCGGTTTGCGTCTCGGTCCAACGACGAAATGGTCGGAATGATGTTCGGGGACGCGATGAGGTGCGCCGACGACAAGAACAGCGCTCTTGGATGCTGCGAGGGCGATCTATGCGGCTCATGTTCCATGTACTCCGCAGTACAAGACGCTTTTAACACGAAACGCAGGAGTTTTGACATAGAGAAGTGGTTCACTGCCGCTCCGGGCAATCCTCCCGACGACAGGTGTTTTTCCTCCTCCGTTGATTTTATCGCTTACGGAGATTCTGAAAATGTTCTCATCTGCTCTAACGACGTCACCAAGAGAAAGTTCGCGGAGTTTGCGCTTGTCGAAAGCGAGGCCAGATACCGGGAACTTGTCGAAAGCGCGAACAGCATCATTCTGCGATTAGATATCAATGGAGAAATTATCTTTATTAACAAGCACGCAGAAGAGTTGTTCGGGTATTCAAAAGGCGAATTGATAGGAAGAAACGTCGTCGGCTCTATAGTTCCGGAAACGGACAGTTCGGGCAGAGACTTGAATTCCATGATGGTCGAGATTTGTTCCAACACTTTGGATTACGAGTCGAACGAGAATGAAAACATGAGAAAAGACGGCTCGCGGATATGGATAAACTGGTCCAACAAACAGCTTTACAATGAAAAAGACAAGAGGATAGAAATCCTATGCGTGGGGACGGACATATCGGCTAGAAAGAGAGCCGAGGAGCTTCTAATAGAGAGCGAAGAAAAGATGAAAGGGCTGTCGCGGAAACTGATAACCGCGCAGGAGGAGGAACGCGCAAGGCTCGCCCGCGAACTGCATGACATTATGGGAAGACACATCGCCGCGCTGGCTATGGAATCAGAGTTTCTTCTGGCAAAAGAAAGCGCGGAGTTGGAGGAAATCCGAAAACTATCATCTCTTGCGGTGAAAGCCGCGACCGAGTTGAGAGGGATATGCAAGGGGTTGCGCCCGGTGGAACTGGACAAGCTCGGCCTTAAAACGGCTCTGGAAATGCTAGCAAGAGAAGTCTCCAGCATCGGCAAGATGGAAGTTGAAACAGATGTAAATGAAAACGACTTCGAGGGTTTGGAGGACGAAACCCAGATATCGTTATATCGGGTGGCGCAGGAAGCCCTCACCAACGCTCTCAAGCATTCGGGAGCATCGAAGGCCCGTATATCTTCTTCAGTTCAAGGGGCGGAGCTTGTTTTAAAAATTTCGGACAACGGATCGGGGTTTGACCCCGAAACTATTTTCGAGGAAAAGGATATGCGTTTCGGCATAATCGGAATGAAGGAAAGAATTTTGAATTGCGGCGGGAGCTTGAATATAATAAGCGGCATTGGAAAAGGAACTGAAATAATCGCGCGCGCTCCGTTGTCCCCGCGCGCTGGAGAAAAAGGATGATCAGGGTTTTTCTCTGCGACGACCATGAAATTGTGAGGGACGGGGTCAGGCGGATTCTAGAGGTTAAAGGCGACATAAAGGTTGTCGCGGAGGCCGGGTCAGGGCAGGAGGCGTTGGAGAAGATTGTCAAAGTCGGGTTCGACGTTATGTTGCTTGATCTGGATATGCCCGGAATGAGCGGTCTTGACATTCTGGTGAAAGTCAAAGAGGCGCGGCCTGCGGCGGCCGTCGTGTTTCTGACAATGCACGACAACGAGGAGTTCGCGAAGCGCGCGCTCAAGGACGGCGCTATAGGTTTCATTTTGAAAGGGTCCGCTCCGGGCGAGCTTGGGATGGCTGTAAGAAAAGCGGCGGAGGGAAAGATATGCGTCTCTGAAACCATCATGGAAAAGATAATCGCCCAGCAGCGCGGCTCCGCCTCTGAAAATCCGATATCGTCCATGTCGAAAAGAGAGTTGCAGATACTATCGAGAATGGCGAAACACATGAAGATACGAGAGATTGCCGTCGAGTTGGATGTCAGCGAAAGCGCGGTCTCAACCTACAAATCAAGAATCAAAGAAAAGTTGAAAATTGACGACAATTATGAACTGATGCAGTTCGCGCGCAAACACGGACTTGACGCAATAAACATCTGAAGCTCCCATTTCTGTAGATAAAATCGCCACAAAAAGCTGTAAAAACATCCACAGAACTTTGTGTTTTCGCATACATACGGCCTTCTGTCCGGCAAATAGAATAGAGCAAGCTTGACAACGAAAATCGAACTGGAAGGACTACGAACGGGCTATTCTCGCGATTGAACGACGGCTTTGCTATCCGTCATCAATTAAAGCCCCATGAGCTTATTAAACTGTGGTAGGTCGCGAGACGGTTGCTTCTGAACGGAAATTAAATAAGGATTCGCGCGTTTTGAATAAAGCTCTGATTGTTGATGACGAAGAAGACGTGAGAGAACTCCTCAAGTGTCTTTTCGAGGCTGGCGGATACGAAGTCTGCGAAGCCGGAAACGGGCTTGAGGCTATGAAGAAAGCGCTTGTCTTCCGCCCGGATATTGTCGTTACTGATATCTGCATGCCGGTTATGAACGGTTGGGAATTCATCAAGAATCTCAGAGAGAATGAAGCATGCCGCAATATTCCTGTAATCGTGGTGACGGGAAGAAGCCCGGAAAGAGAAGTTTATAACTCAAAGAACCTGTTGAACTGCTACTTCATGACTAAACCGTTCGAGTTGGATGAAATAATGACGATGTCTCGGAGAATGATTACGGAGAGGGACGGCGCCGGAATCGCCGAGGATTCTTTCCGCGAGATTGCCATTGTTGATTAATATGCTTGATTAACGCCCGAAGGCCTGATTAGCCGGGGGCTGTGGGCGATAAAGGTGAAACAATGAGAGAAGGACTGCTGGAAGACACGCTGGCGATGGTGGAAGAGATATCCGGGCTGGCAGCCGGGATGGACGAGGACGACCTTGGGGGCGCTGAGCGGATACGGGAACTGGCGGATGAAATCTCGTTTCGCTCGGAGGCGCAAGGTGGTATGGCGCGGGAAGCGGCCTCGCTTTCCCAAATCGCGAAGGAGATGACTTCCGGGCAGACGGACTTCAGCGTTGCTTATATCAAGATGTGCGCCGCAGTTTCCCGGTTGCAGACTGCCGCGACTGATAGAGAGCGCGCGGGCGACGCCGAAGGAATGACCGCGCGGGAGGATTCCGAACTTTCTGCGCTCTCGCTTCCGGCGCGGACCGCTGAGACCGCCCGGCTCGCGCTCTCCAAATCTCCCGAAGAGTTGGAGTTGCAACTGGACCTTCTCGAAGGGCTTATTCAGGACATGAGCGCGAAAGACGATCATGTTTTGAGAGTCATAAAGGATTTTTTCTGGAAGATAGAGATGCTTGTGAAGGATTCAGGCGAGGCGGTGGGCGTGGCAAGGGGAGCGGCCCAGTTGGCGGCGGATACTCTAGCCGGGGAGATTCCTTTTGAAGGCGGGCTGCAAGCGCTTCGCGGCTCGGCCGGATGGTTCAGGGGCCTTATGGAAGGCGAGTTTGAAGACGAAGCGGCGGCTGACTGTTCCGGGACAACGATTGAAAATGCGGCTATGATGGCAAGCTCTCTTTCGACAGCCGGAGGTTTCCTTGAAGAAATGGCCGACGAACTCGATGCTTTCGAGTCAAGCATAGAAGATATCGGATATGGAATAACCGAAACGGTGGGCCGGTTGGAGGCAAGCGCGGGCGCATTGGAAAAAGCGGCCGGGCGCTTTGGCATGGAATCTGCCGCGCGTCTTTTCGCGGCTGTCACGACCGCGTTAAAAGCGACTGGAAAGGATATCGATGAAAAAACGACGGCAGGCTTGAAGGCCGCCGCCGAATGTGTAAATAGCATCTTGTCAGGCGCTTTCGCGGTTGGGGACGAGACATGGAAATCGAAAGCAGACAGGATTGCGTCCGGCTTGGCGGAGCGAGGCGCGCAGGCGAAACGGCCGCAGGCTGCAAAAGCGGCGGTCGCGCCGCAACAGGCTGAACAGACATCCTTTAGCCATCCGCCGGCGGTCGAGATCGACCCAAGCAATCCTGAGCTTGTGGATTTCGTGACGGAGTCGCGCGAGTACCTGCACGCTTCGGAGATGGCTCTCGTCGAACTGGAGAAACATCCGGGCGACAGCGCGCTGATAAATGAAATATTCAGGGGATATCACAATATAAAAGGAATAGCCGGTTTTTTGAATCTGAAAGACACGCAGGAAGTGGCGCATCACGCGGAAAGTCTCTTGGACAGAGCAAGACGAGGTGAGATCGACATCGCGGGGCGCGCGGCGGACGTGGCGTTCGCGGCGGTGGACTTCCTGAAAGAAGCTGTCGAGAGAGTGAACGCGGCGGTGGGCGGAGCAAAATATGAAACGCCTTCTGGATACGGCGAATTGATAGAAAGACTGAAGGATCCGGAGCGGAGTTGCAGCGAAGAGCGAGCAGCAATAGAAGATCGGCTTGAGGATAAACCTGCTCAGACCGCCGCCCCAGCGGAGACATGCGCGCAAGAAACAAAGTCGGCCGGAAAAGCGGACGGAATGGTAAAGGTGAGCACGACCCGTCTGGACGCGCTGATCGACGCGGTGGGCGAACTTGTGATCGCCAACGCGATGGTAACGCAGGAGCCGGAAGTGGCGCAGACGAAGAGCGCGCGCCTGTCAAGGAATGTCTCTCATCTCGGCAAGATTACCCGCGAGTTGCAGGAGCTTGCGATGAGCATGAGAATGGTCTCTCTTAAAAACACATTCCAGAAGATGACCCGTCTGACGCGGGACCTTTCGATAAAGTGCGGAACGTCGGTTGAACTGACGTATTCTGGAGAGGACACCGAGCTTGACCGCAACGTGGTCGAAGAGATCGGCAGTCCGTTGGTGCATATGGTAAGGAACGCCGTGGATCACGGAATAGAGTCGGCGCAGGAGAGAATAGCTGCGGGAAAACCGGCAAAGGGCCGGATACATCTTTCGGCGGCGCACGAGGGCGGCACGGTCGTTATCAGATTAAAGGACGACGGGAAAGGGCTGGACAAGAACGCGATTGTTTCAAAAGCGATTGCGCAGAACATTGTCTCCGCCGACGCCGAGCTTTCGGACAGGGAGATTTACAGTCTGATATTTCATCCGGGCTTTTCGACCGCGAAAAAGGTCACCGAGGTTTCAGGCCGGGGCGTCGGAATGGACGTGGTGAAAAGGAGCATCGAGGCTCTGCGGGGCCGGGTGGAGATCGAATCCGAACAGGGGAAAGGCTCGGAGTTCATAATCCGGCTGCCTCTGACGCTTGCAATAATAGACGGCATGGTGGTGAATGTTGCGCATGAGAAATACATCATACCGACGATAGCGATAGTGGAGTCGTTGCGGCCTGAGCGCGGGCAGATAGACACGGTGGTGGGCAGGGGAGAGATGTTGAAAGTGAGAGGCGACTTGATGCCTTTGTTCAGAGTGCACCGGTTGTTCGAGCTTGACGGGGCGAAGACGGACACGACGGACGCTCTCGCGGTGATTGTCGGCGGCAACGGGAAACGTTGCGCGCTGATGGTGGACGACCTAGAAGGACAGCAGCAGGTGGTGATAAAAGCGCTGGGCGGAATGTTCGATGAACTCGACGGAGTGTCGGGCGGCGCGATTATGGGAGACGGACGGGTGGCGCTAATCCTAGACACCACCGGCATGATAAGACTGGCTCACAATTCATGACAGGAAAATTTGAAATATAAAACGACACGAAAGGAGGGCGCGAAATGGCAATAGCGGCGGCGGAAGAGCAGGGAAGGAAACTCAACAAGTATCTCACGTTCACGCTTGGAGACGAAGAGTACGGGCTTGAGATACTGAAAGTCAGGGAAATCATCGGGCTGATGGAAATCACGAACGTGCCGAGGATGCCGAATTTTGTTCGAGGCGTCATCAATCTGCGCGGGAAAGTCATACCCGTGATAGACCTGCGGCAGAAGTTCGGCATGGAACGCGCGGACGACACGAAGGAAACGTGCATCATTGTGGTTGACCTCGACGGCTTGCTGATGGGCATAGTGGTGGATAAAGTTTCCGAAGTTCTGGACATCCAAGAGCAGGACATCGAAGAAACTCCGACTTTCGGGGTCAGCGTTGACACCGAATTTATAATGGGCATAGGCAAAGCCAAAGGCAAGATTGTCATTGTGCTCGACATCAGGAGAGTCCTGACGGCGGAGGAGATAAAAATCATCTCTAAAACCGAAAAAGAAACAGGAATGAAATGAGGCTGGCGCGAACGGCGGCTCCGGGCCGGACGGTATCGGGGTTTTTAAGAATAAATGTCGATTCATTCTATCAGACGAGGAGAAACTGATTATGTTGAAAAGATTTAATCTGTCGACAAGGATAATCATGCTGGGGCTGTTTGTGTCCGTGCTGTACATAGCGCTTCTGGCATGGATGTTCCCGAAGTTTAAGACGCAGATGTATCAAGGCAAGTACGAGAAGACTCAACATCTAGTGGAAGCAGCGCATACGGTGATTGAGCATTACGTACAACTGGCGCAGTCCGGAGCCATGACAAAAGAAGAGGCTCAGGCGGCGGCGATGAACGTGGTGAGAGAAATGAGGTATCAGGGAGACCAGTATTTCTGGATAAACGACATGCATCCGACGATGTTGATGCACCCGTTCACTGCGGACATGGTCGGCTCAGACCTTTCGGACTACAAAGACCCTAACGGCAAAAAGTTCTTCGTGGATATGGTCGAACTGTGTAAGAAAGCTGGAGAAGGTTCGGTGGATTATATGTGGCCCAAGCCGGGGCAGACGAAACCCGACCCGAAGATTTCTTATGTGAAGCTGCAACGCGATTGGGGATGGATAGTGGGTTCCGGCATATACATCGACGATGTTGAAAAAGAGATGAACGCAATTCTGTACGTTCTCTTGGCGGTGTCAATAGTGGTTACGCTATCGGCCCTGTTTGCCGCCATAGCGCTCGCAAGGTCGATAGGACTTCCGATCAACAGGATATCAACATCGCTGATGGACGCGTCCGAGCAGTTGTCTTCGGCGTCGGGGCAGGTTTCGGGAGCCAGCCAGTCTCTGGCGGAAGGAGCTTCCGAACAGGCGTCTTCTCTCGAAGAGATATCGTCTTCGCTGGAGGAGATGTCGTCTATGACGAGGCAGAATGCGGATAACGCAGAACAGGCCAACTTGTTGTCAAAAGACGCGCGCAAAGCGGCGGATAGAGGCAGCGACGAGATTTCCCGCATGACAGCCGCGATGGCGAAAATCGGAGATTCTTCCAAACAAACGTCGAAAATAATCAAGACGATTGACGAGATAGCGTTTCAGACCAATCTGCTGGCGCTGAACGCAGCGGTAGAAGCCGCGCGCGCCGGAGAGGCCGGCAAGGGATTCGCGGTCGTGGCCGAAGAGGTGCGCAATCTCGCGCAGCGCGCTGGAGAAGCCGCTCGCAACACCGCCACCCTGATTGAGGAGTCGGTGAACAACACGTCCGAAGGCTCCAAGATAGCCGACGAGCTTGCAAAGTCGTTCGTCGAGATAGTCGACGGCTCGGCGAAGGTCACCGACCTTGTGGCTGAGATCGCCGCAGCCAGCAAAGAGCAGGCGCAGGGCATCGATCAGGTCAATATCGCGGTCAGTCAGATGGACAAGGTGACGCAGTCGAACGCGTCCAACGCCGAGGAATCTGCTTCGGCCGCAGAGGAAATGAACTCTCAGTCGGTCGGGCTGATGGATATGGTAAACGAGTTGATGGAACTGGTGACCGGCAGACAGGCGGCGAACGGCTCGGCGCAGCGGGCCGTGTCCGCAGCCGACAAGGCAAAGAAAGCCGTTTCGGCAAAAGCGCGGAACGGGGCGGTAGCTGCGGCTTCCGATAAGCTGAAGGCTTCCGTGGGCATGAAGAAGTCCGAAACCATGATTCCTATGGACGATGACTTCAAGGATTTTTAGAATATGACGGCGCGGATGGAGACGGACGCGAGAGCGTCCGCCTCCATCCTTGTTTTCGCTATCGCGCGCCGTTTGTTTTTTTCGAAGACGGTTTTCAATGAGGAACGGAATGGATAACGTATCGTCAATATTAAAGAGCAGAAGCCTTCCGGATCGCGAGTTTGAGAAGATAAGCGAGATGGTTTACGCCATCTGCCGCATCAACCTGCATGTCGGAAAGAAGGAATTGGTGCAGGCTCGGCTCAACAAGCGTTTGCGTTTGCTTAACATTGATTCTTATAAGGATTATCTAAAATATATTGAAAAAGATGAAACGGGGGTCGAACTTTCGACCATGGTCGACATCCTGACGACCAACCTGACTTATTTTTTCAGGGAAAAGGATCACTTCAACTATCTGCTCGAACAGGGAAAAATTAAACTGGTCGATGAGAGAAGAAAACGCTACCGGATATGGAGCGCGGGCTGCGCTTCGGGCGAAGAGGCGTACTCTATAGCGATAACTCTGGACGACGCGCTGAAAGAGAGCGGATGCCCGGATTTCAGGATTTTAGCGACGGATATTTCATCTAAGACTCTGGAGACGGCGAAGGAAGGGTTGTTTCCGAAACAGCGGATGAAGGAAACGTCGGAAATGGTTTTGAAAAAATACTTTGCGAAGGAAACCGCTCAGGACGGAACAGTGTTTTACAGAGTGTCGGCAGAGCTGAAGAGAAAAATAGCTTTCAGAAGGCTTAACTTAATGGACCCGTGGCCCATGACAGGGCCGTTCGACGCGGTATTCTGCCGAAATGTGATGATATATTTCGACAAGAAAACGCAAGCTGAGCTTGTGACAAGGTTTTACAACATACTGGCTCCCGGAGGCGTGTTTTTCGTGGGGCATTCCGAGAGTCTGACGGGAATATCGCACGGTTTTAAATTCGTAAGGCCAAGCATCTATGTGAAGGACTGAGATGGAAAATAATACCGCGCAAAAGCATCTTGTCGGAGTGTCCGACATGAAGGTGTCGGCGAACGAGGGAGATATCATAGTGACGCATTCTCTCGGCTCCTGTATAGGAGTGACGATATACGATCCCAAGGCTAACGTGGGAGGGATGCTTCATTATCAGCTTCCATCGTCGGATTGCAGGCCGGAGAGGGCCGCGGAGAACCCGTGCATGTTTGCGGACACGGGTCTTCCGGCTCTTTTTAAGAGCGCTTACAGGCTTGGGGCGGAGAAGAAGCGCCTTGTGGTTAAAGTCGCGGGCGGCTCGAACGTGATGGACAAGACTGGGTTTTTTCAGATAGGCCGTCGCAACTATATCAGCCTTAAAAAAATACTCTGGAAAAACGGCGTGTTGATAGCCGCCGAAGATATAGGCGGGGATTCGTGGCGCACTATGAAATTGGAGATCGGAACCGGTCGGGTGTTAATCAAGAACGGGTCCGGGGAATTCGAACTGTGAGTCTGGGGGCAAGGAATGGCGTACAACATTCTGGTGGTCGATGATTCGGCGATAATACGCAAAATGGTGTCGCGCACGATTCAGATGGCGCAGGTGCCGGTCGGCGACATCTTTCACGCTGAAAACGGACGGGACGCGCTGGGGATTCTTGGAGCCAACTGGATCGATCTCGTGCTGGCGGACATCAATATGCCTGTGATGGACGGCATGGCGATGCTTGAGGCCATGCACAACGACGAAGTGATGAAAAACGTGCCGGTAATCATAGTTTCGACGGAAGGCAGCGAGACTAAAATTGAAAGATTATGGCAAAAGGGCATGAAAGCGTTCGTGAAAAAACCATTCATGCCGGAAACGATAAGGGAAGTAATATCAGGAGTTCTGGGAGAGTGGGATGAAACTGAGTCAGACACATCGACAGATTCTTTTTAACACGGTTGAGAATGTGTTGGAGGAAGCGGCGTTCGCGCTTGTGGACCTTCCTGACACGGAGCAGGACGAGGAACGCGCGCCGGAAGCGGAGATGGCGTCGGCTGTCGAGTTTTCAGGGTTTTTCACCGGGGCGACAGCCCTGATAGCGCCAATGTCTCTGGCCAGAATATTAGCCGCCAACATGATGGGCCTCGAAGAAGACGACCCCGAGGCTGATGGAAAAATGTCGGACGCGCTGGGCGAGTTGATGAACATGGTATGCGGCAATCTGCTGCCGCAGATAGCCGGCAGAAGGCCGGAGTTCGAGATACTCGCGCCCCGGCCTCTAAACCCGGAGGCGTGCAGGCGCGCTGCGGACGGATGCGATGATTTTCATGCCCAAAGAATCAGGGTAATGGTCGAGGGTCGCGCGACTGAGTTTTTCCTTTTTGTGGAATCTGATTTGTTGAGGGATTTGCTGAATGATTAAAGTTCTAGTCGTGGACGATTCTGCGGTCGTGAGGAATATTCTAAGCTCCGAGCTATCGAAGGCTCCGGGGATAGAGGTTGTCGGCACGGCTATGGACCCGTATGTGGCCCGCGACAAGATAATCAAATTGAAGCCGGACGTTGTGACGTTGGATGTGGAAATGCCGAGGATGGACGGGCTGACATTTCTGCGCAAGCTGATGAGATATTATCCGATTCCGGTTATAGTGGTAAGCTCGCTGGCTCCCGAAGGGGGCGAGGTGGCGCTCGAGGCTCTTGAGATAGGGGCCGTCGATGTCGTCAGCAAGCCCGGCGCGGCGTACACGGTGGGAGACCTTTCTGCGCAGTTGGCGGAAAAGATAAAAGGCGCGGCAAGAGCGGATATGAGCAAGTTGAAATCGAGGGCGAAAAACGCCGAAAACGAGCCGCCGCCCGCGCGGCTGTCGATGACGCGAACCACTGAAAAAGTGGTCGCCATCGGGGCTTCCACAGGAGGCACGGAGGCGATCAAGGCGGTGCTTGAGAAGTATCCGGAGAACTGTCCGGGCACGATGATAGTGCAGCACATGCCGGAGCAGTTCACGCGCTCGTTCGCGCAGAGGCTCAACGATCTGTGCGCCTCGGAGGTCAGGGAGGCCGCGGACGGAGACCGGCTGACTCCGGGGCTTGTGCTGATAGCGCCGGGCAACAAACATATGGTGCTGCGCCGCAGCGGAGCGCAATACGTCGCACGGGTTAAAGATGGGCCGTACGTGTATCATCAGAGACCGAGCGTCGAGGTGCTTTTCAACTCCGTGGCAAGGTACGCCGGGCGCAACGCCGTCGGCGCGCTGCTCACCGGCATGGGAACTGACGGCGCAAAGGGAATGAAGGCGATGCAGGACGCGGGCGCGGAAACGATAGCGCAGGACGAAAAGACTAGCGTGGTGTACGGGATGCCGCGCGCGGCGGTCGAGCTAGGCGCTGCGAGCCACATCCTGCCGCTGGACAGGATAGCCGAGAAGATCGTCCGGCTGGCCTGTTCCGACTGACAATCAGCGCGGCGGGCGTCAAGCTCTCCGCGATATACGAACGAGTTCTAACTGGAGGAAGAAAAATGGCAGCAGATAAAAACGGAACAGTGAAGATCGAAATTTCGGGAGACGAGATGTCTGCGATAGCCTTCATAACGCCGCCGGAAGGAAGCGGGACTCCGGTGTGTGTGGCGGACGTAAAGCGCGCGCTCGAACAAGCGGGAGTCATTTACGGAGTCGTGAGCAACGAGCGCATTCAGGCGTTCATCGGGCAGGCGGTGATCGAGCCGGTGGACTTCATGGCCGCTTCCGGGACGCCTCCCGGACACGGAGCCGACGCCTCGGCGGCGTTCATGTGGACGAAAGACGCCGATATCATAACGAAAGACGAAAAAGCAAAGATAGATTTGAGAGAGTTGAACTTGGTCAAATCAGTGGTCAAGGGAGAAGTAATCGCGCGCCGCACCCCGCCCACCAGAGGCGAGGAAGGCGTGACCGTTAAGGGGACGAGGACCCCCGGAGAGTGGGGTTCGGATGTCGTCCTGAAAGCCGGCGCGAATGTGAAGGTGTCCGAAGATGGAACGGAGTTCATCGCGGACATCGACGGTTCTCCGCGCGTCGCGCAGAACACGGTCAGCGTGGACCCGGTGTACGTCGTCAACGGCGACGTCGATTACGAAACGGGCAACATAAATTTCGCCGGGGCGCTGGAGATACGCGGCAACGTGCTGGACGGGTTCATCGTCAAGGCGGGAGGCAACATCAGCATCGGAGGCAACGTGCAAGCCGCCGAGATATACTCCGAGGGCGACATCGTGGTCAAAGGCGGCATACTAACGCGGAAACAGTCCGCAGTTGCCGCAAAAGGCAGCGTGTTCGCGAAATACATCGAGAACTCAATCGTAGAGGCCGACAAAGACGTTGTCTCAGAACGAGCGATAATCAACAGTTCCATCCGCAGCAACGGCATGGTGATATGTTCTTCGCACGAAGGGAAGATAATCGGCGGGGATGTTATGGCTTACTCTGAAATCAGAGCCAAGCAACTTGGGACCGAGTCGGAAACGACAACAGTGTTGAGAGCCGGGTTCAAGTTCGATGTGTATATAGCAATGGCGGAAGTCGAAGCGAAACTGGAGACGGCGCTCACAGAGTCCGAGCGGGTTAAAAGGGCGCTCGCGCAGGCCAAGACGGCCAAACCTGAAGCTATCGCGAAGCTCAAAGAGGCGCTCGCGTCTCTCGAAGCGGAAAAGTCGAACCTCAGCCAGAGGCTGGCCGCGATGAGAATCCGGATGCAGGTCAACCCGTTCGCCACCGTCAAAGCCGCAGAAGCCATTCATCCCGGATGCATGGTCTATATAGGGGCTTCGAGAGAGCGGATAACCAAGCATTTGAAATTCGCCACCCTGATGTCCGACCGAGAGGGCGGAATCGCAATGTCCTCATACGACGAACTGACCCGAAAGATAAAGACTGTGAATGTCGGGACAAAAGAAAAGAAGAAGACGGTTCTTATCGTTGACGACACCAAGTTCATGCGCAGCAAACTGCGCAACATCCTCGAATGCGGCAACTTCAAAATTGCAGGCGAAGCGGAAGACGGCCAGCAAGCGGTCTCCATGTTCGAAAAACTCAAACCGGATGTCGTCACTATGGACATCACAATGCCGAACATGGACGGAATATCATCGCTGAAAGAAATAAAAAAGTTTCGGCCCGAAGCGAAAGTCATTATGATATCAGCGTTGGGCCAGAAGGAAAAGGTGAGGGACAGCCTTGTGGCGGGAGCTTCGGACTTTATACTTAAGCCGTTCGTCCCCGAAAAAGTGCTCGAAGTGATAACTCGCATCGCCGACAGATAAATTCGGCTGAAGGGAAAGGCTGCAGACTGATGAAAGCAGAGTATCTGAATCCGTTTTTAAAAGGGATATCCTCGATCTTGGAAGAGGTGGTAGGGGAAAGGCCGGCGCTGGGCCGGCCGTTCCTGCGGCCCGGCTATCCGTATAGCGTGGACGGGGTGGCGATCTTCATAGGAGTCACCGGTCATCTCTCCGGTCAGGTGGTGATATGCATACAGGATGCATGCGCGCGCGGCATCGCCGCCGCCATGCTCATGGAAGGCTCGATCGCCAAACTCGACGAATACGCCCAGAGCGCGCTCGCCGAACTGGTCAACATGATCGTGGCGAGCGCCACTATCGGCCTCGCCGAGGCCGGATACCGCACCGACATCACTCCGCCCTCTGTTGTAACAGGCGAAAAGATCGAGATTTCCAACCAAGCGAAGATTCCAACGCTGGCTATCCCGCTGACCATTCTGGACGGAAAAATAGAAGTCAATCTCTCTTTGGTCGAAGCGGGAGCGGCGGGGAAATGACGCGCTCAATTGACAGTAAGCTACAGGAGAGGCCTCATGCAGCCGGAAAACGCTGAAAAAAAACCTTACGTGAAATCGGTCAGGTCGAGGATCGAGGACATCGTTCCCGGCATGGCGGTGGCCGAAGACATCAAGAACGCCGCTGGCGGCATCATCGTCGCCGCGGACACTTTCCTTACCCGCGCGCACATCGACAAACTCAGGGATTGCGGCATCGACAGGCTTTATATCCAGACGTGCGACATGAACAAGGAGTTCGACCCCCTGCGCAACAAGCGCGCCGTCGTCGTGGACGACTCCCTTTTCTTCCGGCACATGTTCAGCAAGATGCTTTACCGCATGGGAATGTTCGTCTGCGGCGAGGCCCCAACCGCAGAAGATGGTCTTGAGGCTGCATCAGTCTACTGCCCCGAACTTGTCGTAATGGACATCCATCTTCCCAAAATGGACGGAAGGCTCGCCATCAAACATATCCATAGAAAAATGCCGCAAACCAAGATACTCGCCGTGTCCACGGACATGGAAAAAGCCACCATCATAGAAGCCTTCCGAACAGGGGCCAACGACTACATGGTCAAGCCCATCAAATGGGATATCCTCAAGCCGCGATTACTCAAGCTATTCAGCGAAAACGATCCGAACTCGGCGCATTGAGCGCCGGTCGGCAGTAAACATCCATTCGAGCGAGGTTTCTATTCCGGGCGTTTCGAGTCTCCGGATTTGATTTCTTTGAGAGTTTTTTCCGCCGCGTCCAAGTGGCCGCCGAATCCGTTCCAGTCAAGCTCGCGCATCCGGCGCTTTGCCGACTCGATGTGTTCGAGAGCTTTGTCCACTGCTTGGTCGATTGTGAGAAAACCGGAGTCAGTCGAGGAAGCTGGCGCGGATTCAGTCGCGCTTTTCGCTTGGGTTGCCGGAACCGTAGCGCCGACAAGCCCGGAGATGGCCTTCTCAAGCGTCTCTTCCATCACCACTCGGTCTCCGTTTGAGACGATGACGCGCTTGAGTTCCGGGATATCGCCTCTTTCCGCTTGCAGGAAAAGCGGCTCTACGTAGAGCAAAGAATTCTCTATCGGTATCACAAGCATATTGCCGCGCACCACCTGAGAGCCGCTTTGAGACCACAGCGATATCTGCTGCGAAATCCCCGCGTCCTGATCTATCCTCGCCTCGACTTGGAACGGGCCGAAAACAAGTTTCTTTTTCGGGAAAGTGTAAACGATGAGCCGTCCGTAGTCGTCGCCGTCGTTGCGAGCGCACATCCAAGCCGATATGTTGTCCCTCCGTGCCGGAGTGAACGGCAGCATCAGCACGTATTCCTCCATCTCCCCTCCGGGCAACTTCATGATGTTGTAATACGGCTCCACTTCCTGCTCGTTCTGGAAGAACATCTCGCGCGGAGTCGTCCAAAGGTCCTCCTTGTTGTAGAAGACCAGAGGGTCGGTCATGTGGTAGGAGGAGAACACGCGGGACTGCACGGTGAAGTAGTCAACCGGGTAGCGCAGGTGAGCGCGAACGGACGGCGGCATGTCGGCGGCGGGCTTGAACAGGCCGGGGAACATCGCCGCGTACGCTTTTATTATCGGGTCCGTCTCGTCGAACATGTAGAACTCCGTCATCCCGTCGTAGGCGTCCACCACCGCCTTGACCGAATTGCGTATATAGTTGTAGCGGACGGCTTCGCCCTTTCCGAAATGCTGGGAATACGGGAATGTGTTGCTGATCGTGTACCCGTCGATCAGCCATTTCATGCGGCCTTCCGCGTCGATGAACACGTAAGGATTCATATCGTAGTGAACCAGCGGCATAATGCGGTTGACAAGGCCGGGGTTGAAGCCGCTTCCGAGGATATTGCGATACAGCATTACCCTGCTTTCCTTCGTTATATCCGAGTTGAGCAGCGCGGCGAGTGACGAGAACCTGAGCGCGAACGCCGCTTTCTTGAACGGCGAATCAAGTTTCACCCCGCCCGCGCCGTCGTATTCCGCCAGCACGTTAGTCTCTCCCATCGGATAGTCGAACTCGTCGGCCTTGGTGTTCACGAACACATAGTCGTTCGCAAGTTCGCCGTAGTAGATGCGCGGCTGGGTTATCTTCAAAGTTTCGGACACAGAAACGGGCGGGATATCCTTGACGAAGAAATGCGGCATGCCGTCCGGCGTGAAACTGTTCACCGGGCTTACCGCCGCCCCGTAACCGTGTGTGAACGTCAGATGTTCGTTTATCCATATCCGCGCCGGGAGTTTCTCGTATGAAAGTTCCCGCGCGGAGATCATCACCTGTCTGTACTCGCCATCCACCATGTAGCGGTCGATGTCCACGTTGGCGAAGCTGTAGTAGGTGCGGATTTCCTGAAGCTGTCTGTATGTCTGGAGTAGGGGACGGGGGTCCCACAACCGGATGTTCTTGATCGTCAGGTTGTTGTCCGCGATCTGCCGCGGGGAGATGTCCCTGTCCGCGTCGAAAGGAATCGTCTCGATCCGGTTCAGGTCGTAGGCTGTCCGGGTGTGTTCGATCTGTCGCGCTATAAAGGGGCGCTCCATCGAGATTTCGTTCGGGGCGACGCGGAATTTCTGGATGATTTCCGGATATGAGGATCCGGCGGCCGAGGCGACTATGAACAGGATGGCCGCCGCCGCGATGGTCTTCCAACTTCTTATGAAGATGTTCGCCGCCATCGCCACTGCGAGCGCCAGCGCCAAGATGGACAGGATGTGCAGCAGCGGCATCCGGACGCTTGTGTCCACGAATCCGGGGCCGGTCACGAATCCCCGCGATGTCGCCATCAGGTTGAACGCCATAAGCTTGTAGCCCCAAGCCTTGAGCAGCGCCGCCATCATCAGAAGCGCCGAAAGATGGCTGAATATCGCGCTCCTGAAATGCACTCCCTTGCTCGTCACCACGAACCCGCGCTTGTACGCGTACACCCCGACGGACATCCCCGCCGCGAGAAACAGCGTAATAAAAGACCATTGATATATGTAGTTAAGAAATGGCAGACTGAAAACGAAGAAAGAAATGTCGAGGTTGAACACTGGGTCCGCCGCGCCGAAGGCCGCCGGGTTGGAGTAGCGGATGAACAGGTCCCATCTTGTGGATGCTTCGAGGGCCAGAATCACGGCGAGGAACCCCGCCGCTCCTAGCATCACCATCCTGATGTTGCGTCCCAGCGTCTCGCTTCCGGGCAGTTCGACCGCGTCATTGCCGAGCGTGATATAGCCGACCCTGCTCAACCTGTCCGCAGCGAAAAGGTTCAGCGCCATGAACGCCATAAACGCCGCGCCGAGCGCCAGTCCGAGTTTTATCCTTGTCAAAATGATGGTGGCGAAGACAGACTCGTAGCCGACGGATATGAACCAGAGCCAATCCGTATAGAGCCGAACCGCGCTCATCAGCGCCGGCAGCGCGAAAAATATCGCGAATATCGCCATCCATATTCCGTTGCGTCTGTTTCCTGTCATTATCGCCATCCTGTCCGTTTTGTTTGACCCCGAATATTCGTTGCTCGTGAATAATAAGGATACAACATTCTAATAGCGGAAAAAAGAAGCGTCAACGAAACTGGGCGCCCGCGAGGCGCATCGACCCGCGCAACCGGCAAGCGACGGCGGTTTTCCGGGCGCACTGAAGCGCCTCGGCAAATTATTTGGACATTTATTGCGCGCAACAGGGGATGCTATATTAAAATACAATGGAAGCGGGGGCGGGCTTTGTCCGCTTTCTGCGCGCTGACTTATTTTTTGCGCGAAAGGGAACCGGCTGCGATGGATTTCGATATAGATGAAATTTTGACTAAAGCGGTGCAGAGGAAAGCGTCGGACGTGCATATAACCGCTGGGCTGCCTCCCGTGCTGAGGATAGACGGCCGGCTGGTTCCGATGGATATAGAGAGAGTCATCCCGGCCACATCCCAGAAGCTGATATACAGCATGTTGACCGACCAGCAGAAGCAGTCTTTCGAAGAGAACTTCGAGCTTGACCTTTCGTACGGCGTGTCGGGGCTGGGCAGGTTCCGCGTGAACATATTCCTGCAAAGAGGCTCGGTCGGAGCGGTCATGCGCTCCATCCCGTCGAAAGTTCCCTCTCTGGACGACCTGCGGATTCCCAAGGTGGTCAAGACTCTCACCCTGAAACCGCGCGGTCTGATTCTGGTCACCGGACCGACGGGTTGCGGCAAATCCACCACCCTCGCCGCCTGCATAGACCTTATCAACTCCACCCGCGACGCCCATATAATCACCATCGAAGACCCGATAGAATACCTGCACCGGCACAAGAAAAGCATGATAAACCAACGCGAACTGGAACTGGACACTAAGTCGTTCAGCCGCGCGCTCCGCTCCGTCCTGCGCGAGGACCCGGACGTGATTCTCATAGGCGAAATGAGAGACCTCGAGACGATGGAAGCGGCGCTGACGATAGCGGAAACGGGCCACCTTGTGTTCGCCACCCTGCACACGAA
>JAKQBV010000526.1 GCA_029573925.1 bacterium | reverse complement strand
CTGATTATCAGCATCTTCGCGCCCTTCCCATGTTGTGTTTCAGATGCGATAATTATGCCATATTAGTCGCTTATTGTCAACCATTTTTTAAAAGAATCTGAAATCATGAGAAAAACAACAGCGTCCGATGCGGGCTTTTTTATTCTATCAAATTGACTCAGTATAACATTCTGTCAATCAAGCTTCGAGCATTGCTTCGAGAGCGCTTCTGTCTCCCGTGTTGAACATAAAATCTTTTGCGAAAACATCAGGAAGAATGTTCGAACAGAAGAACTGAGCGGTCTTGATTTTATTGAAGTAGAATTTGGCATCTGCGTTGTCTTCCCGCACCGCTTTATTCTTGTCGTCGTCATCAGCGCCTTTGGCGCTGTAAATGGCTTCAAGTTTTTCGCCCGCGACTTTTGCCTGCTCAAGCATCAGATAAGCGCAGACGATGTGACCGAATATGAAGAGAAACGGCGTGGCGCAGAGCACAGGATAATATGGGTCTTGTTTGCCAAGCTTAGGAAGCTTTGCCGTAATGCCCGCCAATTTGTCTCTGGCTTTTCCAAGCGTGTCCACTCCGGACGCGAGGATCGGGTTGTCCTTGTTGTCAGCGAGGAACTTATTCAACTCCATCAAGAAGCTCATCAGCACCATGCCGCCTTTCATCCCGACTTTCCTTCCCAGCAGGTCAAGAGCTTGAATGCCTGTCGTGCCTTCATAAATATTCGTAATCTTCACATCCCGGTAATACTGTTCGAGAGGATATTCGCGGCAATATCCATAGCCGCCAAGAACCATAATGCCCAGTCCGGTCACATCGTTGGCCACTTCGGTGCAGTACGCCTTGCAGATCGGGGTGAGCAGTTCGAGGTAGCCGTGATACTTTTCTTTTTCTTTCGGGTCGTCGGCGCACATGGCAAAATCGGAGTAGTACGCGGCGCGGTAGAGCAGGGCGCGAGTGGCCTCCGTGTACGCCTTCATCGTCATGAGCATACGGCGGATGTCCGGATGTTTGACGATGGCGACGCGCGGCGCGTTCACGTCCGCCATGTTAAGAATGTCGACGCCCTGAATCCTTTCGTTGGCGTACGCGAGAGCTTCCTGATACGCCTGTCCGCTTTGAGACATCGCCTGCACGCCGACGCCTATCCGCGCCTCGTTCATCATCTGGAACATCGCCACTATGCCTTTGTTCTTCTGTCCTATCAGCCAGCCTTGGCACTTGCCGTTCTCGCCGAAATTCAGCGTGCAAGTGGGCGAGCCGTGAATGCCCATTTTCTTTTCAATCCCGCCGCACACCACGTCATTCGATTCGCCGAGAGAGCCGTCCGTGTTAATCTTGAATTTCGGAACAATGAACAGGCTGATGCCCTTCATGCCGGGCGCTTCTCCGTCCACGTGCGCCAGAACGAGGTGGATGATATTGTCGGTTATGTCCTGATCGCCCGAAGTGATAAACGATTTCGTGCCGGAAATCATATAGAATCCGTCTGGGGCGGAAGGGTCGGGCTTGGCGGTTGTCTTAAGATCGCCTACCGCGCTCCCGGCGGACGGTTCCGTCAGGCACATCGTTCCCGCCCACTTGCCTGACACCATTTTATCTATGAACATCGCCTTTTGTTCGTCCGTTCCGAAGCTCTCAATGACATGCGCAGCGGCGCGGGTGAGGCCGGGCGTCATCATGAAAGTCTCGCAGGCCCCAACGAACGCTTCTCCGATGGCAATGCCGACGACCGACGGAAAACCGCCACCGCCGTATTCCGGATTCCCCGTCGGCGCGACCCACCCGTTATCGCAATACTCCTGATAGACGGGAATCTGGTCGGCCGGAACGCTTACCTTCTGCGTCGCCGGGTCATACTTCGCTCCGATTTCATCCGCGTTCTTGTTCAACGGGGCAATCTTCTCAGTAGCGAACCTTATCGCTTGGTCTATCACCATGTCGCAGTCTTCCGGGCCGTAATCTTTGAAGGCCTGAAGCGATAGTGTTTTGTTGAAATCCAGAACTTCTTTGATGATGAACTGAGCGTCTCTTTTGTCAAAGCGGTATGCCATATCGTTCCTCCATTATTATTGATGCGAACTTTTTGAGTGACATCTTGTGCAATATATCACAAGCGCGCGCCTTTTGTAAAATAAAAAATATTGATAACGTCCCAAAGTTGTAGGACAATCAAAGAGCTTTAGCCCCTCTGAAGACAAGAATAACATTTCCGGTCAAGCGCAACCTGTCATTCCAGTATTTCTCCCACTCGCCTGCGGAGGTGATGCGTTTGATAA
>JAKQBV010000512.1 GCA_029573925.1 bacterium | reverse complement strand
CGCGAGGAAAGCTTTTCTATCGCCTCGTACAACAGGCTGTTCTGGTCGAGCCGGTACCTTATAAACAGATAATTTCAGCACGTTCAAGGGGGGATTAACTCAACATCTTGTATGAGGTTGAGTTATGTGCATATCCCTATTGCTCGTTTTGCGGCATAATCTTTTGCTGTTTTCGGATTTCAAGACGCTACGGCGAGAAGGCCGGCGTCTTTGATATATTTAATATGGTTGATAAAGCCGTTATCGTTGATGCTTGCCGTGGAAATAATCCCGTAATTTAGAGGCTTCATTCACATAATCCCCAAAAGGCGCGAAAAAGCGCAAATATTTGTTCAGTCAACGTATATTGAGTCTAACTCAGGCGGAGGAGTAAGTAAATTAGCATTCACAATGAAACTCTCCCGACTGATAAGGGAGAAAATGTGGTTGACAACAGCGAATAAAACGATTAATGTACCATGTGTAAAAATTCACAAATGCGGCGGCGGTATTGTTGAAAAGCCTGTCGCAAACGAAGAAAACGGGGCAAACCAACTAGACAATCACAAATATGCTAGGAAACAAGGTTTAAAATGCGCCTTGACCCGGCGGCGCGCGACATTCTATACTGTTCGGGCTTGAAAAAGGAATCTTTAAATAGGTACTAAATATCTATCAATAAAAGGAGGGGGAAATCTTGAACATCATTGTACTGGTAAAGCAAGTGCCTGATACGGAAACGCGTATCAAAGTGCAGCCCGGCACGACTGACATCGTGCGCGAGGGAATCAGCTATCTGCTGAATCCTTACGACGAATTCGCGGTCGAAGAAGCTTTGAAGATTAAAGAAGCTAAGGGCGGCGAAGTGGTGGTCATCACGATGGGCGAAGCGCGCACGGAAGAAGCGGTGCGAACAGCTCTGGCGATGGGCGCAGACAAGGCGAGGAGACTTGACGGAGCAGAATTCCTCGGAGCCGATTCATACGCTACGGCGGCGGCGTTGGCGAAAGCCATTCAGGGCGAAAGCTACGACCTGATACTCTGCGGCAAGCAGGCAGTGGACGACGATAGCGTGCAGGTGGGGATACTTGTGGCCGCCATGCTCGGAATACCGTGCGTGAATATGGTCACGAAACTCGAAGTCGCGGATGGCTCGGTGAAGGCCACGCGCGAAATCGAGGGCGGAACTGAAACGATAGAAGCTCCGACACCCTGCGTGATCACCGCGCAGAAAGGTCTCAACGAGCCGAGATATCCTTCGCTTCCGGGAATAATGAAAGCGAAAAAGAAAGAACTGAAAGCCGTTTCTCTTGGAGACCTTGGATTGGCCGCCGATCAGGTAGGCGCCGCCGGGTCGAAGACTGAAATATCCGAACTGACCATGCCGGCGGAACGCGCGGCGGGCAAAGTGTTCGAAGGCGAACCCGCGGACATAGTTCCGAAGGTGGTAAGAATGCTTCGAGATGAAGCGAAAGTCATCTGATCTCAAATACGAAAAAAGGGAGGTTCGAGATAAATGGCCAACGTATGGGTTATAGCCGAAGTAAAAGAAGGCAAACTTAAAAAAGTAGCCCTTGAGATGCTCAGCAAGGGTAAAGAATTGGCGTCACAAGTCGGCGGCGCGCTGGAAGGCGTGCTCGTAGGCTCGGGCGTGGAAGGTCTGGCCTCTGAAATGGCCAAATACGGCGCGTCCAAAGTTTATGTGGCTGACGACGCCGCTCTCGCCGAGTATAACGGCGAAGCTTACGCGAATATTATCGGCAAACTGGTCGAAGAGCAGAAACCGGGCGTCATCCTCATCGGCGCTTCCATCAACGGGAAAGACCTTGCTCCGAGACTGAGCGCGAAACTCGGCGCCGGTCTCGCTTCAGACGTTGTCGAACTCGGCGCGGATGGCGGAAAACTCACCGTCAAACGCCCGATCTACGCAGGCAAAGCTTTCGCGTCGATCAAATTCAAAACCGACATCCAGATTGCGACTGTTCGCCCGAACGTGAACCCCGTCGCCGCCCCGAACGACGGAGCGAGCGCGGAAGTCGTGAAAATTTCCGCGGACGCCGGCGCTGTCAAAGCCAAGATAGTTGACAAGCAGCTTTCGGCAGGCGGGAAGATCGAACTGACAGAAGCCAACATTATCGTTTCCGGCGGACGCGGCATGAAGGGTCCCGAGAATTACAAAATGCTCGAAGACCTCGCAGATGTCATCGGAGCCGCCGTCGGCGCTTCCCGCGCCGCTGTCGACGCCGGATGGAGAGCGCACCACGATCAGGTCGGACAGACCGGCAAAACGGTCAGCCCCACTCTTTACATCGCTTTCGGCATTTCAGGCGCCATTCAGCACCTCGCCGGCATGAGCTCCTCGAAGTTCATCGTCGCCGTCAACAAAGACGCCGAAGCTCCTATCTTCAAAGTCGCCGACTATGGGATAGTAGCCGACCTGTTCACTGTCGCTCCCATAATGACCGACGAGTTCAAGAAACTCTTGGCCGAGTAACAAGAGCAACCGCATTAAGACTGTTTGGCGAAACAAATAACATAGCCGGGGAGAACACAAACTCCCCGGCTTGTTTTTTTGGTTGCGCGGCAGAACAGCTTATTTAATAAAAACAAAATCAAGATATGACTCGGTTGACAATTCTGCGACGCGCTTGTTATTCTATTTACAATGTAAATATCGTTTTCGATTTGCGGGATAACTTTTTAGTTTTTACGGGCTTTTTAATTGTCGCGTTGAATAATAGATGAAACAGAAATTACATATAATCCGAACAGGAGGGCAGATAGTTGAAGATTGAGCCGTGGTTGGTTTGGGGCGCGCTTGCCGCGCTTTTTATCTTAGGTGAAATTTTCACGACAGGCTTCTTTCTATTATTGTTCGGCATAGGCGCGGGAGTAGCGGCGGCTCTGGCGGGTTTCGGACTGCCTCTCTGGATGCAATTGTTTGCTTTTGTCATTGTGTCCGCCGTTCTGATTCCCTTTTCAAGAAAGTTTGCGGACAAGATGACAAAAGAGCCTCCGGAGAAGTTCGGCGCTGAAAGGCTAGTCGGCAAAACAGGCATCGTCATAGAGAAGGTTGACCCGAAAACTGCGAAGGGCAGGGTGCGCGTCGATGGAGACGAGTGGCGCGCGGATTCTGAAAACAATACGGAGATCGACGAGGGGAAGCGTGTGGAAGTTTGCTGCGTCACAGGCTCCAGATTGATAGTAAAACTCAAAGAAAGCGAGGAATAAATCATGTCATCAGCGGGGATTGCTTTGATTGTCATTTTTGCGTTGGTCGTGTTCATAATAGCATTGTCAGGAATAAGGATTGTGCGTCCGTGGGAAAAAGGACTGATTGAGAGATTGGGCAAATATCAACGTCTCGTCGGGAGCGGCTTGACTCTGATTATTCCGATTATTGAAAAAATGACCAAAGCGGACATGCGCGAAATGGTGGTGGATGTTCCTCCTCAGGACGTCATAACGAAAGACAATGTCGTGGTCACTGTCGACGCGCTGGTTTACACCGAAGTGACCGATCCGGCTAAAAACACTTACAACGTGGAAGACTATTTTATGGCGGCCACGAAACTCGCTCAGACGAACCTCAGGAACGTGGTAGGCGAGATGACTCTCGACGAAAGCCTTACGTCGCGCGAAGCGATAAGCGCGAAACTGAGACAGATTCTCGACGATGCGACTGATAAATGGGGATCGCGCATTACGAGAGTGGAAATCGCAAGAATCGATCCGCCGAAAGATGTGACGGACGCTATGCACAGACAGATGAAAGCCGAAAGAGAACGCCGCGCGATGGTGCTCGAAGCCGAAGGCGCCAGAGAGGCCGCTGTTAAAAAAGCCACCGGAGACAAAGAAGCTCAAATACTCCGCGCCGAAGGCGAAGCGCAGGCTATCAAGGCTGTCGCCGAAGCTGAAAGATTCAAACTGCTCACCGTCGCAGAAGGCGAGGCTTTAGCCGTCACAAAAGTGTTCGGAGCCATTCACGAAGGCAACCCGACTAACGATCTCATTGCCATAAAGTATCTCGACGCGCTTAAGGAAATTGCGGACGGAAAAGCCAACAAGGTTTTTCTGCCTTACGAAGTGTCCGGCATTCTTGGAAGCATCGCCGGCATAGCCGAATTGTTCAAACCGGACGGAAACGGAGCGCCGACGGATTATACAAGACAACAATCAGGGCCTGCCGCGCGCGTCAATTACAAGGCTTGATTCAGTCGTCAAATTGAAACGCCTGATTGAGACCGCGAGAGACGGCCATTTGTATTTCAATCGCTTATTTGGGATTTAGCATTGTCGCTAACAACAATGCTCGTTGACTTTCAAGCTTGTTATTGACCAACTTTTGAGGATTCCCATGTTATTAATAATTATTCTTTAGGTTGTGTTAGTATATCAGTATATTTATGTATACAAATGGAGGCTTGAGCGTATGCGGAAAGTGCAACTTGTGAGACATACTACCGACCCTGACAGAGTGGTCGCGCTGGCCGCCAGAATCTGTTATTCAGGCATGGAATTCGATGAGTTGAATGAAAAGATAAGCGATTCGGCCGCTGCCGAACTTGTCGCAATGCTGAGAAGAATGGGGCATGAGTCTCCCTTCGAGCATGCTTCATTCACTTTCTGTATAGAGGGAGTGTCAAGAACGGCCACGCATCAATTTGTAAGGCATAGAATCGCTTCCTATTCCCAGCAGAGCCAAAGATATGTAAAAGCCGGCGAGGACGAAAAATTCGTGGTTCCTCCCGAAATCGAAGGAAATGCCGAAGCGAAAGAGAAAGTCTCGGCTCATTATCGCGTGGCTCTAAAGCTTTATTTCGAGCTTCTGGAAATGGGCGTGAAAAAAGAAGACGCCAGATACGTATTGCCCGAAGGGGCTGAGACCCGCATTATGGCGACGATGAACGCCCGCGAGTTATTTCATTTCTTTTCGTTAAGGTGCTGCAATCGCGCTCAATGGGAAATCCGCTCGGCAGCTGTTGATATGTTGAAAGAAGCAAAAAAAGTGGCTCCGCTGATATTCGAAGGGGCAGGGCCGGGATGTTTGCGCGGCCTTTGTCCAGAGAAGGAATACTCCTGCGGGAAATCCGCTGAAGTCCGCGAGTTCTTCAAAGCGCTGGATGAATCCATCGGCAAAAAATAGAACTCCGACAAATGAAATCAGTCGCTAGCCAAGAAACAATAGAGCGCGTCAAAGCAAAATAAAAAAGCTCACAACGAAATCATTTCGATTCGGCTTTCCTCTTGATTTCTTGCGCCAGTTCTCTAGTCAACTTCTGGTTGTCGCGATACTTTATGGCCGCGATGCCGAATCCCAATATATTGCCAGCTTCCCAGATTTTGACCACCTGTTGCTTGCTTATCGCGCCGTAGCTGTAGTTGTCTATCATATTCATCATCGTCAGTATGAAAGTCTCGGCCATACATCCCAAAGTCGCGCCTGCGGCGAGACCGGGGATGCCGAGATCGATATATTCAGGCAGATGTCCGACGCCGCCTTGTATCGCGAGAACATCCGGACGTTTCTTGTAAATCTCATTTGATATCGCCGGTGGCAGACTCGCGTCGTTTACAATAGCTCCCGGTTTAATCCATGAAGGATCGATGAAAGACTGATCCGCGCTGACGGCGGAAACGACGATGTCGGCGTTGCGAAGATATTTTTTCGCGTTGGTAGTCAAAGTGATGTGCGGGTCTTTACCATGCTTGAGTTGTATCGCCTGATAAACCTTTTTTCCTATGTCGGAGTCAGGGCGTTGGTGGAATATCGACTTTACGAGATTAGCGATTTCGCGATCTCGTCCAGTGTAGGTTTTGTTGATAAAGTCCGCGATTTTCTGTTCGTTAAATTTGAAATCGTGCGACATGAGAGCGGCGTATGGCAGTATGATATCCTGAGCAATAGCCGCCGGAAGGCCTTTGAGTTTTTCGGGCCTCGTCACTCTTAGTATGTCGACTGCGTCCGAATATATTGTGTAGGCGACATTTCTCAACGATTCGACGGCGTCTTTCCGTTCTCTTCCGATAAGTATAAGTTTCGGGCAGTCCTCGCTCAGAAGGCTGGCCGTGACGCTTCCTATATTGCCAGCGGCTCCGACGACGGCGCACACGCTTTTGTTCATGTTTATTCCCATATAGTCCGCCGCCTTGAGAACGCTTTGCCACACCAGCGCGGATGTGTATGAATTTCCGCTGGTTATCCTGATGAACGTGTCGTCCATGTCCGTTCCGTTGTGAGTGACAATCGACGTGAAAGCTCCCAGCCCGCATATCTGAGCGCCGAGGGTGACGCCCATATCGACCCCTTTCTGCACGCCGTCTATAAGCTGCTGAGGGTTCTCGCGCCTGAGTTCCACCATCTGCTTGGTTGTGTAAAGAAAACCGATGAAATGCGCGCGCACCTTGTCCCCGGTCCTCGGCGATTTTACATTGACAATGCGGTAGATAAAACAATCCATCAGCGGGACAAGTGTGTCCCAGTACAGTTCGCGTTCGGTGCGGTTGGTTCCCGGCACAATCTCGTTAGAAAAACTTTGCAGAGACGGATCGAAGTCTTCGACTATCTGGCGTAT
>JAKQBV010000478.1 GCA_029573925.1 bacterium | reverse complement strand
GATAACCGATTTCGTCTGAGCCGGTTCCATCCCATGTATATGAGAAATCGATAGGCGTATCCGGCTGCGGCGATATAAACGCCTCTTCATAGCTGAATACTTCGACGGCGTCGGCGTTTTCTATTCTTAGAGTCCAATGTGACGGATTTTTGTCGGTGGCGGTTGCGCTGAATGTTACGGTGTCTTTGACACCGGGGCTGTAGGCGGGGGATATGTATCGCTCGCTTGCGGAGACATTTGTGAGAGTCGGCGGGTCGGTGTCGATAGCATATACGACGTCGATATGAATAACTGCGGAGGCGGAATGGTTGCCAGCGGTGTCGAAGGCGACGACGGAGATGACGTGTGCGCCGGGGCCGATCTGAGTTGACAAGAGGGTGTATTCGTATCGGCCGGGAACGACTGGTTCGACGATTGTGGTGATTTCTTGTCCGTCGACGGATAGAACTACGTGGCTGACGGCGATGTTGTCTGCCGCGTTGATGACGATTGTGAATTCGTCTTCTGTGATGGCAGCTCCGTTTTGGGGCGATACGATGGCGGCCGTCGGGGGTGTTTTGTCGATTCTGACGGTTCCGGCGATCCATGCGGATTGGTTGTTGAATTCGTCGCGGGCGCGGACACGGTATGTGTACACACCTTCGGGGACGGCGACTATGTTGCCGTTGTTCATGTGGCGGCGTCCGTCCCATGTGAATGAAACCGGGTTGGGGCCTTGCGGGGACGGGTTTGCAACATATTCCTCGTTCTGGATCATAAGAGTGTTAGACGAGTTGCGCACTTCGATTTGCCAGCGCGACAGTGTTTCGTCGTAGATGTTCGCGGTTATGGTTGTGGTGTCTTTCGAACCGATGCTGATGTCCGGGCTGAAGGGGTCGGGAGCTGCGGCAAGGTCTTGTATCACAGGGGTTACTCTGTCTCTAATCCTGAACGCGCGCAGGTCTGAAGATTCGCTGAGCGCGCCGGTGGAAATCTTTTCGGCAACCGCGTATATGGCTATATCTCCCGCGAGATCGAACGTGATGGAGACTTGGTAGTTGCCGTTGGCGGCCGTGACGGCTGTCGGCGAGAGAGGTTCTCCCGCGCCGGGCGCGCCGATGTATATGGTCACTATCGTGCCGGGATCGGATTTGCCTCTTATATCGACTGTTTTGTCGCCGACGGTCTGGTTGTTGTTAGGTTTTGTGATGGTGGGTTTTGCGGGCGGTATCTGGCCTGTGTCAAACGTGAGCGTGTTTGAGAGAACGACGGTTGTAAAGCCGTTTGCGGAAGCGGCGGCGCGAAGCTCGACGAATGAGTTTCCTCCGTCATCGAAGGCTGTGAGGAGGATTCCTTCGAAATGCCAGTTGTTCCCTTGTTTTGATGATGCGTTGATTGTGAAAGCGATGTCGGAATCCGGCGCAGGCCAACGGTTCGCATTGACGATTTTGAATTGCGGCATGGTGTTAGACGGGGCAGTGGTTGCGATTGTCAATTTAAATTTCTCGCCAATGCTGATTGAAGTTGCCGCAGGGTTAGTCAGATTTATCAGAGTAGCCGTCTGCACCTGAGAAGCGTTGTTCTTGACTTTGAACGCGACGATATTTTCTGACGAGTTGCCGGGGATGTCGCTTGCGACTACTCTGATGGCGGGATTCTGATTGTGCATGCCGCTGAAGTTGAACTCGTATTCGCAAATGTATTCGCCGGGAGTCGAGGCTGATTCGGCGCAATCGGCGTCGCCTTTGTATGTTGTGTTCAGATACATTTCGACGCGAGAGAGGCCGTTGGCTTCCACGACGCGGACGCGGGCGGTGTACAGAGAGGGCGCCGCTGTGTCGCCGGGTTGCGGATTAAGGATAGCAATCGCAGGCGGGGTAGTGTCTATGATAAGAGATATTTGTTCGGAAGCGGTGTTGGCGGAGATTGCGAGGTCGGATGCGATAGCTTGGATTGTGCTGTGTCCGTCGGGAAGGAGCGTGGCGAAGGTTATTTGCGCAGTATCAGCGCCGGTTACGCGCGCGATGGCGCAGGCGACGGGTGCGACGCATTCGAGCGTGGCCCAGTCGACGCCTGTTTCGCTGTCTGTGATGGAGACTTCGATAGTCGGTTGGGGATTGTTTGTCAGGTATCCGTTTGTATGGGATGTGAATAATATGACGGGCGGTGTGGTGTCGGCGGGAACTATGTCCGAGTGCGAACATACCGATTGAGTTGTTCCGGGATTGACGCATGTGTCGAGAGTCAACGCGTTATTGTCGTCGCAATCGGAGGCAGATAGACACTCTATTGTGGCAATGGCGCATTCGGCGTTCAGCGCGCCGCCGTTCACACAGGTGTTTATTGTATATGCGTTGCCATCATTGCAGTCAGCATCCGTGTTGCAGGCAATATGTGTGTTCGAACATGCCGATTGAGTTGTTCCGGGATCGACGCATGCATCTATCGTCAACGCGTTGTTATCGTCGCAATCTGCGTCAGTGTTGCAGGCGATATCGCCGGATTCATTGATATGATAGGTGACAGTGGGCGATTGGGAGATAAGCGCGCTGGTTTGTGGGTTGAAGCTTCTGGCGAGGATAATGTAGTCGCCGGGGGAATCAAAGGGCACATCTACTTGGGCGTCGAATGCGCCGTCGGAGGAGGATGTCGTCGTGCCGATGAGTTCAAATACGCCTCCGACACAGCTTGTCGAGGGCGCGAGGCCGATTCCGGCGGAGTCGAGAGCTGTTTGGTTCCATGTGTAGTGATCGTCCGAAGAGTCTTCTGGCGTGTTGCCGCCCTTCGGGTCTGCCGGCGCGATAAGCACGTTGTTTGCGATGGCATGGACTGTCACTCCCATGTTCGGCAAGTCGTTAATAAAAGATGTTAAGCCAAAAACTGTGGCGTTTGCGTTTCTGTTTCCATTAAAGAATTCTATCGTCGCGGCGGAGATGTTTTCTTCGCCGTCGGCCCACCAGACGGGAGTGTCGTCTTGGTAAACGATGAAGCCGCCTTCTCCCCCATAAGTCAATCCCCATATCACGTAGTCGGCGTATTGCGTTCCATTGTATTCAAGAGGCGTGCGCGAGGCAAGATATTTCTGGCTTGCAGTGTCCCATCGCAGCCATCCGGGAGCGCCGGGTTGTTGAGAACATGCTTGTTCTTGCGAAAGAATAGGCGAAGCGGGCGTATATGGGTCTGGCGCGCCTGCGGCGGGCGCGCGGAGAGCGACTCCGTAACCATCCACGCGGTAACCGCCGATGTTTCCTGCGAGAACTATTTGGTCGAGAAATAATGTAATGTTAGAAAGATTCCTATACGTATAGATTGTCGCTTTTGCTTCAGGAATGAGGTCGGACCCCATATCCAAGTCGTTGATGGTGACCAACGCAAAGACGATGTCCGCCATTCCGTCAACGCAGGAATCGCGTTGGGGCAACGCCTGAGGACCATACTGCGAAACGCCGCACGGGCTGAGGTAGAGTCCGTTTTCTCCGAACAGGTTATAGTCGGTTTCGTCAAGCGCGAAGGCGGGGCCGGATATTTCATAGCCCGCCGGGACTTTGTAAGTTGTGTTGAAGTTGTCGGCTTCCAGCGTGAACGAATTTGTATCATGGCGCGCATCGACATCTATTCCTGGCGCTATTACTCTTCCATCAGAGCCAGCAGGGCCGTAGCAAGTGTGTATAAGCGCGTTGTCGATGTAAATGCCGTATGTTGTTTGCCCATTTTCGTTTTGGTATTCAAGACCAATCTTGCGCCATTCGTCCAATGCGAGCCCATTGTACGGTATTTCACAAATTGGATCATGATAGCTTTGATCGACATCATAGCGAACAATTAGCGAAGTTTGGTTCGCCACGCTTCCTTCGATATCAATCCCCCAGAAAAGAGTGACTTTATCTCTTTGTTCCTCGCCATCAATTAGAAATCTTACTGAAATGTCTCCTTTGATTGTCGCAGGATTCGATGTTCCCGACGATGGAATATAGACATCGGTTTCAATTTTGAAATAGTCGGCTCTGATATTAGTAAAATCACGAAGATAGCTGTCATATGGCCAACAGGAACCTCCTGGATTAATCATCATTCTAAAAACCCCGTCTGTTTCAATAATCTCGCAGTTATTGCTGCTCCATCCCCAATACATATTTGAATTGTCATTAAAATCATCTCCGAAATTGCCGAGAGATTCCGCCATGTATGCCGCAGACAGCGCAGACCCTCCGGCGACGGGTTGCACTTCCACGCCGCCGCCTTCGATGAACTTATAGATGTTGACTGTCGAGTCAGGCTCGGCTGTTCCAGAGACTATGGGCGCGATGTTGTCTGACGAGACTGCGCCTTCCTGAACCTCGACGCCGTCTATATGAGTAATCAATGTCGGCGCGGCAGGCGCGGACGCGACTACGGTGAGCGCTTCAGTCGAGAGCACTGGGGTGACGGGACCATTCGGGTCGCCTATGGCGGCGCGTATTCTCACAACTCCTGAAGGCGCGACACCTAGCATAGCCTCGACGCGATATTCGCCTGATCCGATCGGGTTTTCGACAAGTTCTCCGGTTGTCTGGAATGGGCCGTCGTGGTGACCATTGAATATCAAGTCGTCCAAGATTAGTCCTGACAGCTGCGTCAGTCCGGGTTCTCCAGTGGTCGTTATCTCGAACGTTTCGCCGGGAGCGATGTCATCCGCGCCAATTCTGCTGAGGTTTCTGAAATGGACTTCTTGGATGGCGTCGCGGTACGTCAAGAAGTCATCAATCACCCGAAGCAACGTGCTTCCCATGTAAAGTTTCGCCATGATGAAGTGGGCGGTCGTTCCGTATATGGCTGGACGGCTTTGAACGACATCCGTGCAAACGTATTTGCCCGGCGCGTATTCTTCCATGACTTTACTGTTCAGCAATACCGTTTGTTCAAATCCGGCAAACACAGCAGCTTCAAGCGCGCATATCAGAGTCAAACCCGGAGAGGCATCCACCTCCACGCGCGCGGATTCGCCGACTGCGATGGTTTTCCATTCGGGATGATTAACATTGGTTATACTGCCGCTGGTCACCTGAGGCGCGCCGCCTCCGATAATCTCCATCGTGTTTGACGAATAAAGACAATCGCCCACGCCTTGCTCATAGTCATAAGCGGACATCAGCGTCACTGCGATCAAGCGGCTTGCTTCGTTTCCATCTAAGTCGAGAGTGGTGTATAAAGCCCCTTGGGCCTCATAGCTGTATTCGGTTCCCTCTATATGTTGCAAATTAAAACCTGAGGTGACGAAGTGAGAACCGTAACAGGGGCCGACACCGCCGGGATAAACGGTCGTGTTATCCGTGTTATAAAGAGTGGCCCACGGGGTGTACAATCCGTCATAGCTTGAATCTAGTCGTATTCTGAACGCGTCGCCGAAGCTGATTTGATCTCCGGGAGAGGTCAGGTTTTCAAGCGTCAACGCATCTGCGCTATATGTTAAGTTGAACGTCTCCATCGTCACTGTTTCATTGCCATCGATGTCGGACGCAGTGAAAGTCGCTTCATACTCGCCCGACGTGAAACCCTCAAGGAAGGCGGTAAGTGTTTTCGTTTGCGCGTCAAACTCGCGCGTTACGAGTCTGCCGTCCACTATCGCTTCTATGGATTCGATATCAAGCGGCGCGTCCGTTTCCTCGACAAGCGCCTCCATTGTTCCTTTTAAAGCAGGCGCGGCGGGTAGCTCATCGGGCAAAACTCCTCGTTGTCCATTTGCGGCTTCAATCGCGACAGCTATATCCGGGAACCTCCATGACAATCCGTCCTCCTGCCGTTTTGCTCTAAGAAGAGCTCGCATCGTTTCGATACTCGCGCCGGAAAAAGGAGCAAGCGCGATGGAAGGCGAAGCGGGATAGGCAAGGCTTCGCATCGTCATCGGTTCCTCGACCGGCCCTTGTTGTTCATCGGAAGGAGCGGACTCACCGGAGGGAAATTGCACAGGCGCGACAGATTCGCTTGTTGATCCATCGACCCATCCGGGAAGCTTCTTTATTGTTATCTTCGGGCCTCTGCCGGCAACCACAAATGAACCCGCCCAATTAACCGTGTTGCCTGCAAAGTCGGCTGCGGTCATCGTGACTATGCGTCTGCCTGAATGCATAGCGCCCGGCGACGCTTCGTATGCGCCGGAGGTTGCGACATATTGAGCAACCAATTCTTCACCGTCTAGGAAAAGCCTCACTGACGCTGAATCAAGGCCCACTCCGCCGGGGTTGTCTTCGACTCGAACGGATATGCGATCAGGCGACACATCGAAGGAAGCGCCGTCTTCAGGCGCTGTGCCGACGACGGCGGGAGGCGTAACGTCCGCGATTACCGCCAGTTGTTTTGTTATCGTTTCATCCACGAGGGTCGCAATAATCGTGATTATGTTGTCGCCTTCTTCAAGGCTGATGGTTTCGCTAAACGCGCCGTCTTCTCCTACCCCAACCGACGTTCCGTTTACGCTCACTGTCGCGCCAATTGTCGTCTTGCCGACCATCGTCAGTATGAGCGTATTTGTGATGTGCCCGTTATCGGGAGTTACGATTGTCAATGTCAACGACGGCGGTTCTTCCGGCTCCGGAACTACTTCAGTTTGAGCGCATGCGGCATCGCATGTTCCAGCGTTTTCGCAGGCGCCCGCCGTCAACGGGTCTTCATCGTCGCAATCCGCGTCCGTTTCACAAGCGACTTCACACGCTACATTCGAGCATGCCGATTCGGCAAATCCAGCGTTAAGACATTCGTCGAGCGTCAGCGGATCGCTGTCATCGCAGTCCGCATCGGATATGCACGCTATCGTGGAGTGCGAACAAGTTGCGTCCGCGGTCCCGGCTGAAACACAAGCGTCAATCGTGTATGTGTTGTCATCGTCGCAGTCAGCTTCATTCAAACATGCAATCGGTATGTGCGCGCATTCTGCGGTCGTTGTCCCGGGGTTCACACAGACATCCCCAGTGCGGGCTTCCGCATCATCGCAATCGACTTCTGACAAACATGCTATTGTGGCAAACGCACATTCAGAGTCCAGCGCGCTGCCGTTCACACATGTGTTTATTGTGTATTCATTTCCGTCGTCGCAATCAGCTTCCGTATTGCAGGCGATTTGCGTATTCGAACAGGATGATTGCGCGGCGCCGGGATTCAGGCATGTGTCTATTGTCAGTGGATTGCTGTCATCGCATTCAGAATCATTCAAACACGCTATCGGATTATGCAAACAAGCGGAGTCCGGCGTTCCTCCGCCCACGCACACATCTTCCGTATGATCGTTTCCGTCCTCACAGTCCGAGTCCGCGTTACATGCTAGCGGATCGTTTGCGCATGAAGACTGCGCCGTTCCGGGATTGACACATGCGTCTATCGTCAGCGGATTGGCATCATCGCAGTCTGAATTATTTAGACACACGATTGCGGCATGAGAGCAATCGGCGTCAACCGTTCCAGCCGCCACGCACTCATCAATCGTATATGCGTTGTCATCATCGCAATCGACTTCTGACAAACATGCTATTGTGGCAAACGCACATTCAGAGTCCAGCGCGCTGCCGTTCACACATGTGTTTATTGTGTATTCATTTCCGTCGTCGCAATCAGCATCCGTATTGCAGGCGATTTGAGTGTTTACGCATAATGATGAAGCGCTCGACGGGTTTTCGCACACGTCTATCGTCAGCGCGTCCGCATCGTCGCAATCTGAGTCTGCCACGCAATCAATCGGCGTGTTCACACACGACGCCTGCGCGGTTCCGGGATCTGCGCATGTGTCCAGCGTTAATGCGTCCCTATCGTCGCAGTCTGTGTCAGCGAGACATTCGATCCCGTCGTGAACGCACACCGCGCCCGTTGTGCCCGGATTAACGCACACATCTTCAGTGCGCGCGTCGCCGTCATCACAATCTGCGGCGCTAGCGCATTCAGGGATAACGTAGTTAATTGTCAATGATGTTATAGCGATATGACCTGCCGCGTCCTCAGCGGACACAACGAAAGCGTTTAATCCTTCATCCAGAGCCGCGCCCGGAAACGTCCATCCATCGCCCGACAATGTCGCCCCCGCGCTGTTCACTTCCACAGACACGACGCCGCTTGTGGCGTCGCTCGCCACGCCGGACAGCGTAATTGTAGGAACAACCACAATCTGTCCGTCCGCATGGCTTGTCACGCTCACAACCGGCGGCGTTGTGTCGAGCGTGAACGAAACGCTCTTTTGAACCGCCGCATTGTTGCTTGTGTCCTTGCAATCAATTGTCACGGAATGCGCTCCGTCGGCGGGCGTCAGCGGACATATAACCGAGAAAGGAGTGACGGCACATCCGTCGGTCACATCCGCGCCGTTTAGCTTCACAACCACCGTAGCCGTGGCCACCGCCTCGTCGTCTTCAAGCTCGGCGCTCAACATCACAGGAGCCGCGTCGAGCAGCGCGCCTCCCGTCGGCTCCTCAATAGTAATCACAGGCTTGCTCGTGTCGGGCGCATTGTAATTAATGATTAGTATAGTATTAGCAACATGCCCCGCCGCGTCCTCAGCGACGACCATTATCGCGTTCGCGCCCACATCCAGCGACACGCCCGGCATAGTCCATGTTACGCCCGAAAGCGTCGCCGCCTCTCCGTTCACTTCGACCGACGCCACGCCGCTCGTCGCGTCGCTCGCAGTTCCCGACAGAGTAATCAACGACGATGTCACTGTCTGACCGTTTTCGTGGCTTGTGACAGCCAGAGCAGGCGGTGTGGTGTCGACAATGAAACCGACCTGAGCGCGCGTCGCCGCATTTCCGCTTGTGTCAGCACAGTCAATCGTCGCAACATGCGCGCCATCAGCGGGAGAGAGAGAACAAAACACCGATAAAGCTGACACATCGCACTGCGAAGTAATGACCGCGCCGTCGAGTTTTACAACCACCGTGTCGGGATCAACAGCCACATCGTCAATTAACGTCGCCGACAAAACCACTGAAGAAGCGGAAAACAATTCTCCGTTATCAGGCGACAGGATTTCTATTTCAGGAGAATCCTCGTCTCCTGCCGCATTTTCGATTATCACGTTCACAGTCGCAGTTGAATAATGGCTTGATGGCGGAGCCGCTGAATATGCGCGAACGGTAATCTGAATCTGACCGTCAGAATAATTTGAAGTATTTAAATAGAAAGTGTGGCTGCCTTCACGACCGCCCACTCCTACCCTGTCCGCTTCAGTTCCGCCCACATACAATATCAATGTATGCATTGAACCGCCGCTGATGCCGTAATCGCACGACACCGGCACAATCCCAGACACAACTTCGCCCGCCTCCGGCGATTCAATCGTGATCCATGGTAATTGCGCCGCAATAAGTCGCCCCGCCGCGATAAATACTCCTGCTAGAACAAACGCTCCGATAACGACCGCCAACAATCTCAGAGCCACACGACCTTTTTGTCTATTCATGGAACTCTCCAGTTATTTTAAACAACACGAAAACGTCCATGACGCGCCTGCGAATGCCCCTTTTACGCCTTAGACATATCGCATTGACACGTCACGCGAGATAAAACTATGTTTACCGGCCTTATGTTATTGCTAATATACCTGCATCACTTGATTGCGAGACGATTTTATCATCGGCAGTTGTCTCATGTCAACCATTAAAATATATAGCTTTTGTGTTATGGCTTGACGTCAACTAATCACATTCCTGCGCTTGCGCTTTGTCAACAATACCTAGTTGAACGCACATCCACCCTATCCTGATAGATATCGGTTATCTTGTCACAGTCCGTGCGCAATATATTCAACTGAAGCTGGAAATCGCATCATATCCAGCTTGCTAACAACATTGTCGCGCAGCTGATGTGATAATTCGGAGGTTCTATGAATATCTCAGACGTTCAACTATATCACACGTGTCCGCAACAGATTACAAATCTTCACAACAATCGTTATTCAGTTAAAAGCCACACGCGTATTTCGCCATCTTTATTGCGCAAAGGCTTTAAGATTAAATATAATTGAGCGAACACAAGTTGCGATTAGACTAATATTTTGCAAAAGCGACTCATTTGGAGGTGGCGCATGCCCATTATAGATGTTTCTTTCAAAGTAAAAGGCGAAAAACTGCCTGCGGACCACGGGTATCTGATGCTTTCTGCCATATCGCGTCTGATACCTTCCATTCACAGCGATTCATCGTGCGGCATATTTCCTGTTACCGGCGTTAACATCGGTGACAGATTTATTTCGCTAAACGACAGAAGCCGTCTTGTTTTCAGGCTCAGCCATGAAAAACTTCCGGCTCTGCTTAAGCTCGCGGGCAAAAAGCTTGTCGTCAGAGATTGCGCGCTGCGACTCGGCGTCCCGGAAGTGAGCGCCCTTAAGCCGTCCGTTCGTTTAAAAAGCAGACTTGTCACTATCAAAGGATTCATGGAACCGGAAACATTTCTGGAAGCTGCCGTTCGACAACTGTCGGAGATGGGAATCCAAGGAAAACCTGCGCTTGCGCTCAAATCGACAAAAAGTGATGGCGAGGCGCAGGCAGCTATTAGTCCCTATGTCCGGCGCACGCTGTGTGTAAAAGACAGAGAGATAGTCGGCTACGCAATGATTGTAGAAGAACTCACAGCCGAAGAATCCATCATGTTGCAGGAAAAAGGAATCGGCGGCCGCCGCCGAATGGGCTGCGGCCTGTTCGTGCCTTATAAGGGGAAGCAGGAATGAAATTCGATAGACTACTCGCGAAAAGCATTGTTGATAAAGCGACTTATGAGCCGTCGCTTCTTTTGAATCACCTCGATTCTGTGACGACTGCCGGCATTAATATTGTAAAAACAGCAGGTGGCAGGATTCTGGAGAACTTGACGCTGGACGCCAATCAATGGATGCCTCGTCTTGAAGACACCATAAAACTGGCTTGCGGAATCCATGATATTGGGAAGGCCAACGAATCATTTCAAGCGATGGTGCGTGGAGATATGCATAAAGCGCAACAACCGGTTCGTCATGAACTCGTATCAAGTTATCTCATCATGCGAAACGACGTTGTGAACAGATGGTTGAGCGACAACCTTTCAGGACATTCAACCGAAGATCAAGCTCACATAAGAAATGTTATTATAGGCGCTGTCGCCGGACATCACACAAAAATGGATTTTCTATGGGATAAGGCAGCTCCCGTTCTTAAGCATGGAGGTTTTGGATTGTCGCTTAAGATATACACTTCGCATCCGGATTTCCAGTCAATATTTTCAATGAATAACGCGATCACAACAGACACAGAGCTTCATTTGGTTGGTGGTCATTATGATTCGATAGTTGATTGGCAGAATGTTTTTGCGTTAAAAAACAGGAAATGGAAACAGTTTCTATCTGAGCGACCTGACTGGCGAAGGTTTGCCGCCGCCGCCAAAGCGCTTTTGATGGCCGCCGACGCGGCTGGCAGTTCCATGTTGCCTGCGAATATTGACATATCGAAATGGGTGGAAAGCTCGCTTACGGATTGTCTGCTCGCTGAAGACCTTCAAATTGTGACAGATGAGCGACTCGGGGGAATGTCGCCGAGACCTTTTCAGATTGATATCGGCAATTCGAGAGCGAAAATAACTGTCGTGGAAGCTGGTTGTGGTTCAGGAAAAACCATCGGAGCATACAAATGGGCTAAGCGGCACGCTGCCGGAAAAAAGCTCTTCTTCTGTTATCCCACAACCGGAACTGCCACAGAAGGCTATCTTGGATATGTCGCGCAATCGCCGTTTGAATCGGAGCTTATTCACTCTCGTTCCGTTGTAGACCTTGAAGATGTGGCTCTGTCAGGGGAAGAAGATTCCTTTGAAAAGCCTGTCCGTATCGAATCGCTAAAAGCTTGGGACGCTCGCATAGTTGTATGCACTATCGATACGGTTCTCTCTCTTGTGAGAAACAATTATCGTGGTCTCTACAGTTCTCCGGCGCTTCTTTCGGCCGCATTTGTATTCGATGAAGTTCATTCTATCGATTCAAGAATGTTCGGAGCATTGATATCATTCATGAAAGCATTGCCGGGCGCCTCATTTCTTCTTATGTCAGCTTCAATAGGAACGGCGCGAAGAAGACACATCGAGTCTAATTTTGACGACATTGCTTTCGTAACCACACCCGCCGACATTGAGTCGCTCCCTCGATACAGAATAGAAAACAAAGCCGAACCGGACGCGGCCTTCAAAATGGCGTCTGAATATGTAATGGCTGGAAAAAAAGTCCTTCGAGTGGCAAATACGGTCGCAGAAGCGCAACGATGGCATGACATATCAGCGTCAACCAAGCTCAGAACAATTGTTTATCATAGTCGCTTTAAATACAAGGACAGAAAACGGCAACATATGAGCATGATAGACGCCTTTGAAGACAAATCTGGAGTTATGGCAATAGCGACACAAGTTGCGGAAATGTCTCTAGACCTCGACGCCGATTTGCTTATTACCGACATCGCTCCGGCGTCGGCGCTCATCCAGCGGCTAGGCCGACTGAATCGTCGAATAACGCCGGAAGCGCCCGGCGAGCCTCGCGTTGCTGTTGTTTTACCTGTGAAAAAACCGGCTCCGTATCAGAACGAAGACATAGAATCTGCTCAAATGTGGATTTCCCGTTTAATGTCTCTCCACAGAGCTATTTCACAGTCTGACCTATCCTTAGCTCTGGCGGAAATCACCGTGGATTCTGAGTCTCCCGATTCAATCCAAGTTGAAAACGTTGAGTGGTTGGATTCAGCATTCTTTTCTTTTCCCGGCAGCGTCAGAACTCCGGGCATATCCGTTCCTGTTATCATGGAAGAGGATATGCCTATCTGTCGCGATTCGCGCGTCGAGCTTGAAAAGCATACCATTCCTATGAATTACACATCGCGGATGGACAACTGGATTACTTATAAAAACCGATGGATAGCCCCAAGTGGCTCCATCGAATATAACCCGGAAAGGGGCGCAAAATGGCACAAACTATGAGGCTCGAACTATTTGGTTTCGGAATGTCTCCGTTACACCGAGCAGGACTGGCTGGTCTATACATGACGCTTGACTCTTTCTCGAAGAGCGGATATGAAATGCCCGGCCTGAAATGGAGCCTGACTCCTTCGGGCGTCACTCTGGAATGGCTCGATGAAAAACCTAGCTCAGCTTTCCGGGATTTGGTATCGAAGTCATTTCAGATCGACGACAATGGTTTCTTTCGTTTTCCGGGACTGGAAACCGAAGGCCCTCTTTCCATCGAACACAAACATCTTCTTTACGACGCTTTAAAAAACACATTCCTTCAATTTGGGCCGCACAGAAAAACCAGCGCGAAAAAAACTTTGTCATATCAGATCAATGACCAAATCATTCTTGATGAAGGATTTTCTCCGATTGTATCATATCGGCATCTGGATTCCGCTGAAATGTTTCTAAACAAAGACTGCTTCATTGATTCAGTAAAACTTTCGGGATGGCTTTTTCCGGGAGGAACGGTGAGACACTCAGGTTCAGGAGCGACTGACCTTGAGGAACCGCCGGACCGGGCATTATGTCTATTGTTTGCGCCCATCGGGTGCTTTTATTTCAAAATACAGTCAAAGACACAGGGCCGCAAGACGCGCGCGGCGCTTATTGTTCCAATTATCAACGATTTGGAAGCATACGTTGAAACTCGCCGCGTCATGTACGGTCAAGATGTCTCTTCTTTCACCGCTTCCGGCGTGTCTGACGCTGCGCTTCGTTATCTTGTCGCTGTCCGCGCGTATCGCCTTGCGGGGCGCATTTCAACTCTCACGGAATCAGATGTTCAATGTCAGGCGATTTCCTTTGGCATTGTTGGTTGGAACGAAAAGCAAAAAGTCAGAACGATGGTTCAAACCGTTGACGCCAACACCCTCAAGCATCTCGACAACTACGAAATAGCAGCAAGCATTTTTAAGAACAAATGGCAGCGAACAAAGGAAAAGATAAATCGGAAAGGAGAAATCGAAACCCCATCCCACGACTTTGTGAAAACGTATGCCGCGCGCGAAATTATCTCTGGAAACATCGCTCGCGGATCTCCTTTCTTTCATGGCTTTTCGAATTACATGACTAACAAAGAAACAAGAGAACAATTACTTTACGAAAGAAAGGAGTTGAGTGAAATGGTTGATAAAGCGATATTTGATGAAGAAAACCAGCGAATCCTTATTTCATCGTGTCATGAGGCGTGGCGGCGCAGGCTAGGACAACTCGGTGACCGCGCTCGCTCCGAAAGCGCGGATTTCAATTCGCTTGCAAGACGCGAGTTTGAACGTCTCCGCGTATCGATGTCGCGATGCAAGAACGCGTCTTCGCTACGTGAAACGCTTGTTGACTTCTGGTCCCGCACCGGCCCGCTCCCGTCATTGCAGGAACACTGGCCTCAAATGCTCTCGCTGCTGAACGAATCAAATTGGCGAGTGGCCAAAGACCTTGCGCTTCTCGCGCTCGCAAGCTACAAACCGGCAAACAAAGACGAAGAAATCGCGCTTGCCGGGGAATCAGACCAAAAAGGAGAAGAACTATGAGCAAACATCTTTTCGGCATTGTTGTCACGCCTTACGGCGCAGCCGCTAATAATCGCGGCGAAAACGAAGGAAACATCACCACTCTACAAAAACTTCTCTGGAATGGAGAAATCCACAGCACTGTTTCTGCGGAAGCCATCCGTTGGGCTTACCGCTATTTCTGGCAAAAGAAAGGCTTGCCCGTAAACCGCAAATGGAACGAGGAAAAAGCCGACCACGAATGGCAGGATAAGACTTGGGCTCCTTGGACTGACCCGGACGCCTCCGGCAAAAATATGCCCACTTTTATCGACGACGATGTTCTAGGCTTCATGCTTGCGGAGGCCGCAAAAACCGACGGCAGCGATTCAACCGACGCCTTAAAAAAGGAACTCAAATCCATCAAAGAAAACCTCAAAAACTTGTCGAAAGAGGACAAAAAAAGCGAGGAGGGAATATCTCTCGAAGCACAGGCGAAGGAACTGGACGCCAAACTTAAAATCCTCGCCAAAGGCACATGCGACAAACGCCGAGGCCCGCTCGAAATCTCCCGCGCCATTTCTCTTGTCCCATTCGTCGGCGACATAACTTTCAACGCTAAAAGCGGCGAAAAAACAAACGTCAGCCTCTACGGCACAGAAGTTCACGCTACTCGCTACCAATATGGCTTTGCTATCACCCCTGAAAACCTCCGCGAAAAAGCTAGAGCGCTGGATGTCATAGACGCCGTGACTTCTCTTTCTGAAGTGGCGGGCAATCAGAGCCGCTTCCTTTTTGACTTTTCGCCCGAAACCATAATTTTCAGATGGACAGACGATTTTGCTCCCAGATTTCTCTACGGCTTTTCAGAGCGCGACGGCTCGGTTTCTATCGACGACGTAATCGCAAAAGTCAAGTCGAAAGACATTGACGCCTCCGAACTTTTTATTGGCGGCCCTGTCATCTCATCGCTTTCAGAAGGCGACAAGAAAGAACTGGAAAAAGCCGCTTGTTTCGCTGGCGTCAAACAGGCGACAGAGGCATTAAAAGCCCGTGTCCGCGCCGATCTCGGTTTGTAGCTCTGAATGATTGAAAGAGAGGCATACATGAATACCGCTTCTTTGTTTGTTTCCATTCCCGTCGCTTCATTTCGCGCCCCTTTCGCGCGCGAATACTTTGAGACCCTTCCGTGCCCGCCGCCTTCGACTGTCTTCGGAATGCTGTTGTCGCTGGTGGGCGAACCTGACAGGCTTGCTCATGAAGGCGCGGAAATCGCTTTAGCTCTTGTCTCGCGTCCTGAAAAATCCGTTGTTCTTCGCACTTTGTGGCGCGTCAAAGACCGTAATCAACAGCCCGGCTCCGGCAACAACAAAACACCCGGATTTCAGGAACTGCTAACTGGTGTTAACCTCTTTGTGTGGGTTCGCGAGGGCGCGGATGAACGCTCCTCCGCTTCGCTCGCTGACAGAGTCGTCAATGCTCTTTCATCGCCTGTTTCTGTCACGCGGTTCGGCGGGCTTTCTCTCGGCGAAAGCTCTCATCTTGTTGATGAAGTGAGACCGATTAGGAGTGATGACCCGAAAACAGGCTGGGCGCTAGTGGCGGACCCCAGAGGCAAACTATCAATGCCGATTTGGCCTGACCATGTAGGCTCCGCTTCCACTCGTTGGGCGTCTTATTTATTGCGAGAAGAACAACTCGACGGCCTTCCGCCGCAACAGGCATGGACCGTCGTATCAAGGAGAGCTTGAGTTAGTGGACGCCTCCCACAACCCTCAAATCCGCGTTATGGCTCTTCACGCGCTTGAGTATTGCGAGCGGTTGTTTTACCTCGAAGAGGTCGAGGAAATACGGCTCGCGGACGCTGATGTGTTCGCGGGCCGCTCCCTCCACCTTGATCTTACGCAGGAGGACGCCGTCGAAAAATCCGAAGTCGACCTTTCTTGTGAAACCCTCGGCTTAGTCGGTCGCGCCGACATCATTAAAAAATCGGGGCATCCGGGAAACGAGTGGGTAGCCCCAATATGTAGTATAGCTGGACTTGAAACCGGACGGAAAAGATGCTAAACCTCGAACACGTGGCGTCAAGGGTCTTCGATGAACTCGCTTCGCTCGCCCTTGACTCCCCGAGT
>JAKQBV010000444.1 GCA_029573925.1 bacterium | reverse complement strand
GATAACGCCTCCTTCGGGCGCCGATAAAGTTTTTCTTCAAGCAAATCCAGAGAGAATGCGATTGGCAATAGCGAGGCGGGGTCATCTCCATACGGGGCGATGCAGTGAAACGAAATTATCTCGCACCGGCACAGCGGGTCGCCGCAAAAACGAGTGGCCAGGGGGATGCATTTTCCCCCGTATGCGCCATTCCTCAAACAAAGGGAAAGCATTCCTGTTTGATTATCAAGCGTCAGCACGTTCGTTTCTGAATTGTTTTCCTCCCATAAATGCATGGCAACGATTCCTTTATCTGTTGGCGAACCACGTCTGATAGTCTTCAATGGCTTCGCGCATTTCAGGCGGAAGTGAAACCGCCTCGAGATCGCAAAGCGGAAAAGAGCGTTTGAAAAATCGGCGCTTCACCCTTGCAAGTATGCCCATGACATCATCTATGCCGGCGAAGGCGAGAACGACCAGATTGTCGCCTTCCTGGTAGGGGCCGCGCTCCTGAAATTCGCATACTTTCGCTGCAAAAGGGAAAACCAGGCGCGAAGACAGGGAATCATACCATGCCAAAAACAGGTCTTCATCCTCCTCAACCCCGATGTTTCCGATGACGCCGAGAATGCGCGCGCCCTGGTCGCCGCAACCCAGCCAGAAGCTTCTTGCTCTTACGGCATCCGCGCAAGCCTCCGCCTCTTCCTCGGTGTCCCGCGGCTGGGCGGAATCCACGTCCACGGCGTCAAGACAAATCTCGGAAACTTCATATCCCTCTTGTTCGCAGCGTTCCAGATATGTGTCCGGCAGTCCTGTCAGCGTAACACTGTCCCACTCGATGCAGAGACATGTTTTGCCGCCATCCTTTTTCGTAATCTCAGACACGCGTCCCTGAAATCCCGCAAGGGACAGGCGCGCATCTTCGGGGCACTTCACACCGTCCCGGACCCGAACCGAATCCCCAATCTTAAAACGACGTTGTTGTTTCATACGTGTCCCTTCTGTTTCTATTAGTAGATTACAGGAAAAAAGCCGCGATCAAAAACAAAAATGTTTCGCATGTTGTTCACGCTTCAGCGTGCCGGGTAGCGCCTATGACTCAGGGTTTCCGTATTGCCCCGGCACGCTGAAGCGTGAACAACATGCAAAGAATTTGTTCGAGTCTAGGTTGCGGGTAGTGCCCGCGTTAGATTTATCGTTCTCTTTCCAACAGTGTGTTTTCAGTTCTCCCCATAGTGTACTCAATCACAAAGTCCTGAGTCACCTCGCCGCGTCCGTTTCTTTTCATCCCGCCGCAAACACCTTCATCACCTCGTCGCCGAGGTGGTTGATGACCTTGACGGCGATGCGTCCGGATGCGGGTTTGTCGAAGGGGCGCGACAGGTCGCTGTGCAGGCTTTCCCAGGCGTCCTCGTCTATCTCGGCTTTGAGCGTGGTTTTCAGCGCCTTGTACGGGTCGGTCGCGCCGAGGAAGTAGGCGTGCCGCACGAAGAAGGATTCCTCGTTGTAGTCCGTGTCTATGAACCAGCAGGCGATGCCGTCGGGGCCGCTCGCCACGATGTCGCCGGTAGACGGATGGAACACGTCCACGCCGTTGATCTTCACGCGCACCTGGCCGCTGCCGGCGTCAAGGATGTCAATGTCGGGTTCACCGAAGACGACAAACAGGTTGCCGCCGCCCGTGTTCTTCAACTCGTCCGCCATGTGCAGGTCGGGGTTCATGCGCGCCTTCAGTATGGGGATGCGCCCCGTTTTGTTAAACTCGCTGCTGTGCGCGTCGAAGTTGAAGGCGCAGGCGATGAGCACGTCGAACCCGGCGTCAGCCGCCTCGCGCGCCGCCGCCACCAAATCGGGACGGGACACGGTGCCGTATTCCGGGCCGATGAGCACGCCCGCCCGGCGCGTCG
>JAKQBV010000430.1 GCA_029573925.1 bacterium | reverse complement strand
AAATTCATGATCAAATTACTTAGGGATGACAGCTTTTATCGCACCATTGAACTATTGTACTACCGCACCGATTTTGCTGTCATTCCAGCGGTTGTAAGCCCCCGCCTGTGGCGGGGCGAGCGGGAATCCCGGGCCTACCGTTCACCAGTAACGAGTTACAAGTCACGGCAGTTACTGGGTCACCGCATCTGGCTATTCCCTTGAATCATCAGCGAACTTTTTCCTCATGCTATGAACATAATCGTTCTCTTTGCGGTATAGCTTTTCATATTTTTCATTCCATACAGGATCCGCAAGCTTGGCGTATTCCTTTGAGAAGTGGTCGATATTCTCCTTAAGATCCTTTGCGATCTTGTCAGCAGTGGCATAGGAAAGTTTTGCACCCGACTCGGCTATCGCCTCGCGCCAGCATTCCGGTACATCTATGATCATGCAGGGACGAAGGAGGTTGTCGCTATATGGCTGTTTTCTTCTTATAGCGCGGAACAGCTTTGAATCGCGAAGGATCTCCAGAAGGGAACTTTCGTATATGTTCATATCGGAGGCCTGCGCGAATACGCATGGCTCGGCATCCCCCTTGTTGTTGACGTGGAGATAGCGCCTGCCGCCGGCGAGACAACCACCTACCAGAGGGCCGTCGCACCAGAAATCGGCGAGAAGGATAGGCTTTTCGCGCCTCAGCTGCAAAATACGTTCGAACCTGAGCATCCTTTGCTCAGGGGTCGGAACGAGTTCGAAGGCCGGCTCGCGTCCTATCGGCATGTACTGAAAATAATAGCCGACGTCGCAACCTAGACCGGAATAATAATCGACGAGCTCGTCGGAAAGAAGCATGTCGTTGTTCTCACGCGTTGCAGTTGCGGAAAATCCAAAGGGGACACCAGCGGCCTTTAGCTTTGCCATCGCCTTTTCAACCCTTTTGAAATGCCCCTTGCCGCGACGCCTGTCGGTCTGTTCCTCGAACCCTTCTATGCTTATGCAAGGAAGGACATTCCCCAGTTTTGCAATTTTTTCGACGTGATCTTTTTCTGCCAGAGTCACAGCACTGGTATAAGTTTGAAAATAAGCATCGCTGTGTTTTTCGAATATTTCGAAAATCCTGTCATATATGTACGGCTCGCCGCCGCTTATAACAAAGAAGTGGATTCCCATCCCCTTGGCCTGAGTGATCAACCTGTCGAATGCCTCGAAGCTCAAGTCGGAATCTTTGGAATGCTCGGCGGCGTAGCAGCCGTAGCAGCGCAAAGGACAGCGCTGAGTCGGGCTGATCACAAGAAGGACGGGTATGTCAAAACCTAGCTCGTCGCGAACGGCATTTCTCTTTTTCTGTCCGACGACCCCCTCATTTATTATCATGTTCTGGATTATGGCGCGTTTGCAGTTTGTGTTCGCCCTTCTAAATACCTTGCGCAGCGTGCAGAATATCTTTTCGATGAACTCCTGGCCGGCCGGGTAGTTGTTCTCGCCGCAGAGTTTTTTCATCGTGTTTATAACCGTCTTTTCGGGGATATATGGAAGAACTTTAAAAAGCCCATTCACGATCGGCTTCGTAAAAGCGAGCTTAACCTTTGTCGAAGTGGGGATCGTATAATGCATCGTGCGCTCCTTTCAAATTGCGTTCAATCGGTTCTAAACGTTGCAAATACCTGTTATATAAAGAGAAACCGCTTACGCCTTATTGCAGCCTTTTCCCCTCATTTTCAAGCTTTATTTATAAACTATGTAACTTTCCCATTCCGGGGGCACAAAAGATACGTGTCCCCCAAAAAAGCATTCTAAATTAACTGGTTATTTGTTTAGGCAACAAAAATTGGGGAGACAAACGGTGTGTGTCCCCCGAGGAACTATTTTTTGAACAGGATCGAGGCGGTGTAAAAAATCCCGCCGCGGGAGACCTTTCCGCCTGGCATCGGCGTCATTATATATTTTATGTCCATGACCTCGAAGCCTGCGCAGTCGGGGTTTTCGAGCGCGGCGTTTATCCTATCTTCCAGATCATACGGGCTGGTCGCTTCGACGACCTTGACCTTATACTTCGACATCGAACCTCCGGCTGACAGAAACTATCTGCTTATACGCTCTATCCCATCCATGTAAGGAAGGAGCGCTTTGGGAACGAGTACGCTGCCATCTTCCTGCTGATAGTTTTCCAATATGGATATGAGGGCGCGGCTTACCGCGATGGCGGTTCCATTTAGCATGTGCACAAAGGAAGTTTTTTTGTCCGCTTCCCTCTTAAAGCGAACTTTCAAGCGACGCGCCTGATAG
>JAKQBV010000415.1 GCA_029573925.1 bacterium | reverse complement strand
GGAGCGGCCCGGCTGGCGGAAAGCCTGTCCGTGTTCGCAAAAGGGCGCTGGCGCGCTCTGCCCCGCTCGGCCGCGGAGCTTCCCGTGAACAACCCCAACATGGCGAACAACGTGTTCGACACGCAGGGACATCTTGTGATCGGGCACAACAATATTGCGCGTTACGGGTTCAAGGGGCTGCGGGACATGGCGGCGCGAAGGCTCGAACAGCCGTTGACGGAAAATGGAAAGAAATTTCTCGAAGCCGCAATAATCTGTTGCGAAGCGGCGCGAATGTTTGCGAAAAGATATTCTGATTTGGCCGCGCGGATGGCGGAGAACGAGACTGACCCGGCGCGCAGAGAAGAACTTCTCCTTATCGCCCGGCACACATCGCGCGCTCCATGGCTCCCGCCAGAATCTTTCCACGAGGCCGTCCAGTCCTTGTGGCTCTCTCAGGTCATGTGCGGAATCAGCTACGGTCTGGCAGGCATCTGCGCCGTCGGCCGGCTAGACCAAATACTATTTCCGTTTTACAAAAAAGATGTTGAATCCGGCGCGCTGTCCGAAGCCCGCGCCCTTGAACTCGCAGAGGAACTCCTCATCAAATTGAGCGTCAACCTCATTCCCCTGCCCTCTTTTGGAAAAAATTCCGGGTCGGAAATGGGCGCGGACAGCATGGCCCCTACGTTCGGCGGCGTCGGCCCGGACGGCGAGGATGCCTCAAATGAGCTTTCCCTCATATTCCTCGACGCGGTGAAAAATATTGAAGGCATGAGCAACTCGTATTCCGTCCGGGTCAGTTCTAAGACGCCCCCGGAATTCCTCGCGAAGATTTCAGAAGTCCACGCAGCCACTTCGGGACTCGCTCTGTTCAACGACGATGTCATAATCCCGATGTTGGAAGAATTGGGCTGCTCTACAGAAGACGCGAGGGACTACGCGATAATCGGGTGCGTGGAGCCGACGTCGCAGGGAAACACATTCGGATGCACCTCCGGCAACGACATATCGCTGGCAGGCGTTCTGGAAATGGTTTTTACACAGGGAAGGATAAGAATGGTGGGCCGTCGCGCCGGCCCGCGCACGGGCGACCCGGCGAAGTTCCGCTCCTTCGAGCAGTTCCTTGCCGCGTTCCGGCGGCAGTTGAGCTTCACCGTCGCTCACATCGCCCGCTGCGTAAACGCCAAAGACGAAGTTTACGCCGCCGGATTTCACAATCCATTCATATCAGCCACCCTCGAGGGCTGCATAAGGAACGCCGAAGACATGACTCAAGGCGGGGCGAAATACAACTACGCCTCCATCAGCGCGCGCGGGTTTGGAACCGTCGCCGATTCGCTGACAGCCATCAAAAAGTTCGTTTTCGAGGAGAAAAAATACACAATGAAAGAACTCGCAGCCGCGCTGAAAACAAATTTCAGAGGCCGCGAGAAGATGAGAGCGTTTCTGTCGAGCCGAACGCCGCGCTACGGCTCCGACAACCCCGAAGCGGACGCCATGGCCCGCCGGATAGCGGCCATGTTCTGCGAAGAAGTCGCGAAACACAAATCCATCCGAAAAGGCGGAGCGTTCAGGCCGGGATTTTTCTCTTACGGGATGCACGTGCTGGACGGCTCCCTTCTGGGCGCGACTCCAGACGGACGCCTCGCCGGACAACCCGTCTCAAACAGCCTTTCGCCCGTGAACGGCTCGGAATCTCTCGGGCCGACTGCCGTCATGCGCTCCGCCGCTTCGATAGACCACTCAAAAATCACAAACGGCAGCTCCCTTAATATGAAACTGATGCCCGGCATATTTAAAAATGAAGAGAACAGGCGGAAGTTCGAAGGGATGCTGCGGGGGTACTTCTCGCTTGGCGGAACGCATGTTCAGTTCAACGTGGTGGACGACGAAACCCTGCGCGCCGCTCAACTCGACCCGGACTCTCACAGAGGGCTTCTCGTGCGCGTCAGCGGCTACAGCGCCTATTTCACCGACCTCGGCCGCCCTCTGCAGGACGATATCATCAACCGGGTTTCTTTTGGAAATATATAATTGCATCCATCGGCACAAGTCAAAAAGACGCTTTTCATACTGTATATGCAAAATTTAAATCTCCTGTTGATATAGGGATGGAATTCAAATAGAATACTTTGATGTTGCGGAACCGGAGAGAGCCGGTTCCGGCTTGAATGCGGGATAAAAATTGCGCGGCGGCGGCTATCGCCGCCCGGGAGTGGAAGGCATGCAGAAAAAACTTTTACCGCAGGTTATCCTGATTGCGGCGGTCGCGCTTCTTTTCGCGGGGCTGCTCACAGTCCGCTTCCTGACGGACATCGAGACGAAAGTCGAGAAGGTCAAGGTCGGGGACGAGATGGTGGAAAGGACAGTCAAGTCCAAGAAGTTCCCGGTGAACCTCGGTCTGGACCTTCAGGGCGGAGTGCACTTCTTGGTGCAGGCCCTGCCGCCGAAAAACGAGCTTCTGACGGACGAAAAGGTTCAGGGGCTTATCGAGGTCCTGCGAAACAGGCTCGACCCGGACGGCGTCCGCGAAATCACTATCCAGAAACAGGGCACGAACCGGGTGCTGGTCGAGATATCTGGCGAACAGGACGCGGATCAGGTTGAACGGCATCTGGTCAGCATGGCTTGGCTGGAGTTCTTGGACAGCCGCGGCCAGTACTGGGAAGCCGGAACGGAGAAGCCAGAAAACGCGAAAGTGGTGTTTTCAGGAGACGACCTCGCGTCGGCGCGCGTCGGCTTCAAATACGGCCGCCCCGTGGTCGAGTTTGAGTTCAAAAAGGCGGCGGCTGACGAGTTCGGCAAGTTCACCGCCCGCAACATCGACAAATATCTCTGCATCGCGCTCGACGGCGTGATGATTTCCTGCCCGGTGATACAGACCGCCATCTTCGGCGGAACCGGCATCATCGAGGGCAACTTCACCGAGAAACAGGTCCGCGAGCTGGTCAACCAGTTGAACGCGGGACGGCTGCCGGTGATGGTTGAAGTGCTTGAGAAACGAGTGGTCGGTCCGACCCTCGGCGCGGCGTCCATACGTCAGAGCGCATACACCTTCATCCTCGGCGTCATCCTCATTTTCGTCTTCATGCCTCTTTATTACAAACTGCCCGGCGTTCTTGCGGACGCGGCGATAGTATTTTACGTCATCGTCGTGTTCGGGATGCTCTCGCTGGTGAACGCCACGCTGACCCTGCCCGGCATCGCCGGCCTCATACTTTCAATCGGCATGGCGGTGGACGCGAACATAATCATATTCGAGCGGCTCAAGGAAGAGTTGCGAATCGGCAAAACCCTGAAGGCCGCGCTCGACGCCGGGTTCTCCCGCGCGTTCACGGCCATTCTTGACGGCAACGTCACCACGCTAATCGCCACGGCGGTCCTGTACGCGTTCGGCACAGGCCCGATCCGGGGCTTCGCCGTCACCATCAGCTTAGGCATAGTGGTCGGCATGTTCTCGGCGCTGATAGTAACCCGCGTCCTTCTCATGCTGGCATCGAACTCCAAGGGGCTGCAATCGCTCTCCTTGTACGGCGTCCGCCCCTCTAGGCAGGATCAGCGGTCGGCTACGGCTCATTGACATTTCGAAGATTGACGGGAGGCTTTAAAAAGTGCAGACCAGAATCAGATTCGACTTCATAAAAACCCGCTACGTGTGGTTCGCCATAGCGCTGATATTAGTGGCGACAGGGCTTGCGTCCCTCGGCATCCGCAAGCTCAACTACGGCATCGACTTCACCGGCGGGCGCATACTTTGGTTCCAGACGGGCGTCCCGGTCAAAACAGCCGACGTCGAAAAAGTCATGGCTCCCTTCGACATCAAACACAACCCTGTGCAGATAATGGCGGGCGGCTACGAGTTCACCGTCAAGACGGAAGAGTTCGCCGACCCCCAGAAAGCCATAGCATTCGGCGAAAAAATCCGCTCCTTGCTAATCGCTTTCAACGTCGAGTTCCACGAGATCGACCCGGCCTCCTTCAAACTCCTACGGATGCAGGACCAGATAAAAGCCTCCAAACTCAAAGACATCCTGAAAAAAGCCGGTTTCCCTGAAGACGCCGTCACGTTGGTCGACATGGAAGAAGTCCCGCCGGTCGAAGAGGGCGATGTCCTTCGCTACAACATGACTTTCAGGTTTAACGGAATAGATAAAAAAGAGGACCAGAAGAAGCTCGCGACCGCCCTCTACGACGGGCTTGGCGGATTCCGCCAGTTCACCCGCGAGGACAAAGTGGACCCGGTGTTCGGGATCGAGCTTCGCAACAACGCCGCGACCGCCCTCATAATCGCGATCGTCTGCATGCTTATCTACATTTCGATCAGATTCGAGTTCTGGTACGCCATCGCCGGCATCATCGCCCTGCTCCACGACTGTATCATCACAGTCGGCTTCTACTCGGTTTTTCAACTCGAAGTGAACAGCGCGTTCGTGGCCATCATCCTCACAGTGTTCGGTTACTCCATAAACGACACGATTATCATCTTTGACCGGATGAGGGAAAATATACGGAAGAACAAAAAAATGTCGCTGGACGCCGTGGTGAACACGAGCCTTTGGGAAACCATGGCCCGTTCGATAAACACCATGTTGACTACGCAGATGGCGATAATTGCCATACTGCTGCTCGGCGGCCAGAGCATAAAAGACTTCGCTCTCGGAATGTGCGTGGGAGTGTTCGCGGGCGGATACTCCTCGATATTCCTTGCCGCTCCGCTTGTGTACATGTTCAAGACGTTTGAGTCGAAGAAGGGCGCGGCAAGCGCGCCGCAGACGGCCGGAAGCAAGTCGAAGAAAGCTTCCGCTCCGGCCCCGGTTCAGGAAAGAGAAACAAGGCGGGAGAAAGCCGCTCCGGCGGCGACGTCCGCTCCGCGCGCGCCCCAGACCGCTTCTCAGGACTCTGCGGAAGACGATAAAAAGAAAAAAGATAATAAGAAGCACGGAAAACAGCGCAGGCGGTGACGCCGCGCGCGGGCGCGCCTCGGGGCGCGCCTTCCGAATAAGTTTACAATTCGTTTTTATATAAATTGAAAGGACGACCATCGCCGGGACGAATTCCGACTCTCGATAAAGTCTTTGCCCCCGACGCTCAAGGCATCTCAACATCGATGAGCGACTCCGCAGCAGCAACACGCCAACCGCAGTCAGAAACTCCGCCTCCTAGCCGCGCGCCCGGCGCAGCCGCAGCAAAATGAAATCTTTATACAACTGGCAGTTTCGCGACCCCGACACAGCCGTCGCGAAAAACTTGAGCAATAAGCTCGAGATGCCCGAACCGGCGGCGCGCGCGCTCGCCAACCGGGGCGTCTCATCCGTCGATGAGGCGCTCGCCTTCATGAACCCATCGGCGGACGACATGCACAGCCCCGCCCTTTTCCACGACATAGCCCCGGCGGTGGAGCGTGTCCTGCGCGCGCTCGACAACCACGAGCGCATCCTCATTTTCGGCGACTACGATGTGGATGGCATCACCTCGACCGCCCTGCTCGTCTCCTTTCTCGAATCCCTCGGCGGCCACGTCCGGTACTATATCCCCGAACGCGACATCGAGGGCTACGGCATCAGTTCGGACGTGGTCAGAAAGACAGGCACGGCGGGCTACGGCCTTGTCATCACCGTTGACACCGGAGTTACCGCATTTAAGGAAATCCAACTCGCCCGCGAGCTTGGGGTGGACGTGATAGTCACCGACCATCACGAGCCGCCGGAGCAACTGCCGGACGCGGTGGCGGTGATAAACCCCAAGCGGGCTGACTCGAAATACCCGTTCAGGGAGCTTGCGGGAGTCGGCGTGGCCTTCAAACTGGCCGCGGCAGTCGGCGAAGCTCGCGGCATCCCGATTGAAACTATGATGGAGAGATACGGCGAGTTCGTGGCGCTCGGCACTGTTGCGGACATGGTTCCGCTTGTCGATGAGAACAGGTTTTTCGCAAACTACGGGCTGGCAAAGATGCCCAAGAGCCGACACCTCGGCATATACAGTCTGCTCGAAGTGGCGGGCATAGGCGAACGAACGGAAATGGAGACCGACCACATCAGTTTCGGGCTGGCTCCCCGGATAAACGCGGCGGGCCGCGTGTGGAGGCCGCGCGCGGGCGTCGAGCTTCTGCTTGCGAAATCCCCTGAGCGCGCCCGGTTGCTCGCCCGCAAACTCGACGACCAGAACAAACGCCGCATGGTTCAGGAAAACCGCGTCTTCGAAAGCGCGGCGGCGGCCATCAAGGCGTCCGACGACGCCGGCGGCGGCTCGTTCATCGTAATGTTCGACCCGTCATGGCAGATCGGCATCATGGGCGTGGTGGCCTCGAAACTGATGGAGACCAGACGCCGGCCCGTCGCTCTGGCCACCCTGTCTAAAAACCCGCAAGACATGAAATCGCCCCATCCGGAGCTGGGCCGAGTATGCCAAGCAACGATGCGCAGCGTCCCCGGATTCGACGTGTTTCAGGCCCTGTCCGCCTGCTCCGATCTGCTGATAACTTTCGGCGGGCACGCTCTCGCTGCCGGCATGAAAATTTACGAGAAAAACATCCCCGCGTTCAAGGCCGAAATGAACCGCATGGCCGCGCAGAGCGCCGAAGGCCGGGCTGCCGCGTCAGACCTTCGCATCGACGCCGAACTCTCCCTAAATTCGGCCAACCTCGAACTAATCCGCCAGTGCCGCAGGCTCAAACCCTTCGGCGTCGGCAACCCGGAACCTGTCTTCGCCTCCATCGGCGTCGCCGTCCTGATGTGCCGCGCCGTCGGCGCAGACAACAGCCATCTGCAAATCCGCGTCGGCAAAGGCAACTCCGTTCAGGATTGCATCGGGTTCAGGTTCTGCAACAACTGGTCCCCCGACCAGATTATGGGCGAGAGCATCGACATCGCCTACGTCCTGAAAGAAGACGCTTTCGGGGGCAGACCCAGACCGAAACTGCATCTCAAAGACATAAGAAAATAAAACTCCACCGAAAGGAGCGCAACATGAATCCTTCCGAAGTCATCCGAGCCATCCCGGACTTCCCGAAACCGGGGATTATGTTCAGAGACATCACGACGATGCTGAAAGACCCCGACGCGTTCGCCGAATGCGTCAATCTCCTGTCCGACGAGTTTATGAATGAAAAAATCACCAAAGTCGTCGGCATAGAATCGCGGGGGTTCATCTTCGGAGCGCCGGTGGCGCTCGCCCTCGGAGCCGGGTTCGTTCCCGCCCGAAAACCCGGCAAACTGCCCGCCGCGACCGCTAAAAAGGAATACTCGCTCGAATACGGAACGGACAGCATAGAGATACACAAGGACGCGCTAGGTTCGGAAGACCGGGTTCTGATAGTGGACGACCTGCTGGCCACAGGTGGAACAGCGGCGGCCGCAATCGCTCTTGTCCGCGAACTGGGAGCGTCCATAGCCTCTTGCGCCTTCGTCATCGAGCTTGAATCTCTCAACGGCCGCGACGCTCTCGGCGACTGCGACGCGTTCTCCCTTCTCTGCTTCTGATCCGAGACCAAGAATTATTTTCAAGAAGCGCTCGGGAACACGAAACGCTTTATAATGTCTAATAAGTAAACCTATGAAAGAACTTCTAGCCAAAGTCAAACGCAACCTTGCCGGATACGACCCGGCGGCGGACGCGTCCCTGCTCGACCGCGCCTTTGAGACGGCGGCAGATATTTATGCGTCCCGCGCGACCCCCGACGGACGCCCCCTGCTCGAACACTGCCTAGAAGCGGCTCTTACGCTCACGTCTCTTTCAATGGACGCGAACACGCTTGCTGCGGCGATACTGATGGGAACAGCGGACATAGGTGGGGAAAAAGCGGCAGCCCGCGTCCAGTCGGCAGTCGGCCCGGAAACCGCCGCGCTCGCGCGCGGTCTCGCCCAGATGCGCTCGCTGCATTTCTCCGCCGAGGAGCGCGCCCGCGCCACACAACTCAGCGAACTTATGGTCGCCATGTCTCAGGACGTGCGGCTTCTGCTTATCAAGCTAGCCTCCCGGCTCGACCTGATGCGCCACCTTAAGAACGCTCCCGCAGAGGGCCGCGACAACTTCGCTCAGGAATCCATCGACATTTACACTCCTCTCGCCCACAGGCTCGGCATGTCTCAACTCA
>JAKQBV010000414.1 GCA_029573925.1 bacterium | reverse complement strand
TGAATGACCTTGCCCCGACTCCCAGACCGATCATCGAGTTTCTCATTTCGGGATGCCACTCAGTCGGCTGGTTGCCGATTAGACAGACGAAATTCTTCCTCACGAACAACTGGCTGTTGATAAACGGATTTGAAGAGAAATTAGTGTATCCGGCGCGCGAGGCTGCGTCGACTGTCGCTTCAAGATACCTGACCGCGAAATCTTCCGAGTTCTCCGTAATGTAGTTTTTTCTTGCTTCTTCTCCGTATCGGGAGTTCTCAAGCCTGAAGAAATAAACGTTGATGGTCGCTGGGCCAAGTTGAGAAATTGTTTCAAAAGAATCTCGGAAACCATCGACGCTGTCGCCCGGCAAGCCCGCGATTAGATCGAAATTCACCGCGTCCACGCCTAGAGAGCGAAGCCGATCCGTTATCCGCGAAAGACAGTCGATGTCCGCGTAGTCCCTGCCGGCATAGCTCAGAGCCGAGGGGGTTAAAGATTGGACTCCCACGCTTATTCTGTTTATGCCTGCGGAGACCGCAATCGCAAGCTGTTCGTCCGTGACTTGCGTGGGTTTTATTTCCAGTGTCCGCGACCCTCCGGCGGTAAAACTGAAACTCGAGTTTATCTCCGAGAAAAGTTTTTTCAGAAGCTTCTCGGACAACAGCGTTGGCGACCCACCTCCGATGTGCATTGTCTTAAAATGAAAACCATTGAAAGCCTCGGAGAAAAATGAAGCCTCCTTTGCCAGATACCCGACATATTTTCCTAGTTCCGATTGGCTCTCAATTATCCGGGAGTTATACATGCAATAGAGGCATTTGCGCTTCTCGCAAAACGGCACGTGAACGTACAGAGATAAAAACGGCTCGTTTTTATCAGACAGAAATCCGCCCCAATGCTTGAGAGCCTCGTCAGGGGCTATATAACTGTCTATCCCGGTCGAAAGATAAACATAAGGATTGAATAGGTTATACTCTTTGGTCAGCAGTTCATACAATTCGATTTTTTTGCGAGCGTTGCGATGATCCATAATATCTTTCGCTTAAAGCGCGGACGTTTTCAAATCCTGCCCCCGCGCGTCAACCAATTTTAAGTAAATTCTATGTCTGATATTATAATTGAATCGCTTCGATTCCTACCCCATAAATGCATTTTCTTTTTGAGCTGTTGATGAAACCGCAGCCCGTTTTTTCACGAGAATAATCCCAGAAATCTAATAAAGGGCGATCTACGTCGTTGAATCATCGACTTGAACTGCCGTCACACACGAAACAGCATGCTCTCTCGTTCTTGCTCGATTCGCTTCGTATCTCATCCCTTTTTTCGATTTCAATCCGCATTGGTGAAAATTACGGGCTAGCTGGCGCCGCAAGAGAATCGGAACAGACTTCGGCATTCGCGATTACAGGCGTTCGAAAGGACAAATGAAAAAAGCCCGCCGAAGCGGGCCTTTATCTTATCGCGAGGGTTGGATTCGTACCAACGACCTTCCGGTTATGAGCCCGACGAGCTACCGGACTGCTCCACCTCGCAAAAAGATTATAGGGCCGCCGCTGTTGAATGTAAAGGCGTTTGAGAGATTAGAGGGAAATAGCGTTTTCACGGGGGGTGTATTATAATCGAAATAGGACAATGTTCGAGGTGATATATGAAGCAAGAATATACATATACGGTCGTGATAGAGCCTTGCGAAGAAGGCGGATACAGCGGCACATGCCCGGCGATCCCCGGCTGCCACGTTCAGGGCGAGACATACGAGGAAACACTCGCGGAACTTAAAGCCGCAGTCAAGGCAATGATCGAAGATTATCTTGATGACGGAGAAAAACCGCCCACAGGCGATATATCAGTCACAACGGTGAAAGTAGCCGTATGACGCCCCGATTTCCCGCCGCAACGTCCGATGATGTTCTGCGTGTTGCCCGGAAACTCGGTTTTGAATTCTCTCGGCAGGCAGGCACAAGCCATGCCGTTTACAAAAGGGACACAGACAACCGCAGAGTTGTCGTCCACATTCATTCCGGAAAAACAATAAAACGAAAAACTCTTCTTTCAATCATAAAAGACTTGGGCATCACCATAGATGAATTCAGAGATTTGATGTGATTGCATTGTGAGCCACAGCGCTGCCTCTCCTAGAAAAACAACATAGGTCCGCGCATCCTTCCAACATTAAGGTCTCAGACAAATCAGAGCTTATTTTTGGTTTTGAGCATTGATAATGCGAAGAAGATTGAGTGTTTAGCCGGGAAATCGACCGCGCGGCAGCGCGCGCGGCCAGCCATGCTTTGAATGCGCCGGGATTTGTCAGCGGGTGTTTATACGCAACACCCGTGTGATATAATCAGGCGGATAACATGCCGGGAGCTAAAACATGACAGAAAACAATAATATGCCAACGTATGACAAGATGATGTGGCCGACAATCCTTGCGTTAAAGGAAATGGGCGGCTCCGCGACGAATCAGGAACTGCTGGAAAAGGTTATGGAAATAATGAAAATACCTGAACATATACAAAGCTTGCCTCATGGGAAAGGACCCAACACGGAGGTGGATTACAGACTAGCGTGGGCCAGAACCTATCTTGGAAAGGTCAAAGCTCTGACAAATAGCGAGCGTGGGGTATGGGCGTTGACTCAATATGGGCGCAATCTTACAGAGCAGGATGTCAACGGAATACCATCAATAGTAAGAGAGCGTTCACGAAAGGAAAGGACAACCCAAGTAAAAGAGAAGAAGGATGAATGTGGCGAGGAATTATCAGCGAAGGATAACTGGAAAGAATCGTTGTTGAGCATGATTAAGAAAATGACTCCAGACGCATTTGAACGGCTGGCACAACTGATACTACGTGAATCGGGTTTCATCAAGGTCGATGTCACGGGAAGGTCTGGAGACGGCGGGATCGACGGCATCGGCGTTCTGAAAATCAAACTGGTAACATTTCAAGTTCTTTTCCAATGCAAGCGATACAAGGGAACAGTTTCCGCAAGCGCAATTCGTGATTTCAGAGGAGCGATGCAGGGGCGCACAGATAAAGGTCTGTTTATCACAACTGGGCGGTTCACGCCAGACGCTAAAAAGGAAGCCGCCAGAGACGGCGCGCCGACAATTGATCTTATCGACGGCGAGTTGCTTTGCGATCTGTTAAAAGAACTAAAGATAGGCGTCGAAACAAAGATGGTAGAGGAAGTCGAAATCAAACCGGACTTCTTCGGGCAGATTTGATACAAGGAGGAAGCAATCATGGAAGAATCGTTTTTGATGAAAATGACGGACGAAGAGTTAATCCATTTGCTTGAAACTGGACACGATCACCTACTCGAAATTATACAAATAATACTAAATCAAAGAATCGCAAGAAGCTTGGAAATTACAACACAAAACAATTCAAAGGTTTCTAAAAGTATGAACATTGCCACATGGGTAATTGCATTAGCAACTATTATTAATGTGACAATGACAGTTTTAAATGTTTTTTTCACCAAATGAAAAGTTCATTTAATATAAATATAGTTTGTTGTATGAGGAGAGAACACAGTACACTGTCGAATCATAATTGTATTTCTATACCCGAGGTTTTATAATTTGAAGTGAAGCACCAATGGAGGCTCCTATGAAATTGCGTGTTGTTATTGAATACGATGAGCAGGCGAAAAGTTATGCGGCTTATTGTCCGGAGTTGCCCGGTTGCGCAAGCTGTGGGGACACAGAAGAAGAAGCTCTTCAAAATATCAGAGAAGCTATAGAGTTGTATCTGGAACCGAATGAGTTTATTGCTGAAAAACCCTCGAAAATAGTTGAGATAGCCGTCTGATGAAGCATTTTACTTCTCAGGAAGTCGTCTCCATTTTAAAGAAACACGGTTTTATTCTTGTATCACAAAAGGGTAGTCATCAAAAGTGGCGGAATTATGACAGCAAAAAGCAAGTGATTGTGCCTGACCACAAAGGAAAACAGCTTCCAGAAGGCACATTGAGAAGCATAGTCAAAGGCAGCGCAATACCCGAAGAAGACTGGAAATAGTCTGACTCTAATAAATTAAATACTTTATTCATAATGCAAGATTCAAAAATCGAAATGGCAAAGTATCGTTTGTGTCCGCGAGTTTATTTTGCATATTAGCGTTTATCGCAATCAGTCCGATGCTGTTCAATCAAAAAGTTAGCTGCTTGTATTATTGATTATTGCGACGAAAAAGGCGTGAATTGGCGTTCCCTCCTCTACGCCGGTATTGATGTAGAATCGGAAGCTTGCTGTCTACGTCCAGAAGTCAGCCAAAAATTATCCCGACATCGTTCAAAAACGCTTGGCGGTTCTATTAGAGGAAAAAAACGTGAAATATTAATCGTCTAAGATTGGGCCGATGAAGGGCAGGGCGGAGGAGATGGAGCGGACGAGTTTTTTTGATTTTTCTTTGATCGGCAATACGGACACGGCGTCGTTGAACGAGCTTTTCATGCTGGGGGCTGATTTTGCGATGATTGCCATGAAGACGATGCCGGTGAAGCAGGCGAACGCGGTGGCAATCAATAGCGCGACGATGGAGCTTCTAAGAAAAACCGACATCGCGATGTAGCAAAGGACGAATCCGCCGAAAGCGCCGACGTACAGGGCGCGCGCCCGGATTTCTGTTTCCAGAGACGTTATCCCGACGGGTTTTCCTTTGTTTGAAATTACCGGGCGTTTATACGCTCCGGTTTGCGGTTTACCGCCGTCGTCCGGGGACACCTTAGCTCCGCAGCCGGTGCAAAAGGTTTTTTCTTTCTTGGGGTCGAGTATTTTACCGCATTTTTCGCATTGCATGTCGGACGATCTCCTGAGCGCAAATCCTCGCTATCGCGATTTTCAGTATATGACGCGGAAAAGAATAAAGCAATCTGCGGGTTTTCGTTTGCAACCGAGCCGGAAGGCCGGAGCGGCGGGCCGGGTTGACCGGCAAGACGGGCGGGTGTGATAATTCAACGGAGCGGCTCAAACGCGGACGTTGTTTGACGCCGAGCGGAGGCGCGGTGGGCGAAAAGAGGCGGCAGCGGGGAAAAGAGGCGCTGAGAGAGCGCGTAAAGGAGTTATCCTGTCTGTATGGGATAGCCCGCATTGTGGCGCGGGAGGATGTTTCTTTTGACGAGACATTGCAGGGGATAGCGGAGTTGCTGCCTCCCGCTTGGCAGAATCCTGAGAAGACATCAGCGAGAATAACTCTGGACGGGCGTTGTTATGAGACGCCGGGATTCGGATTGGCGACGGAAGTTTTAAAAGCGGATGTGGCATTGCGCGGGGCAAGGCGGGGCGCGGTGGAGGTGGGGTGTTCGTGCGCTTGCGAAGATAGCGAAGCAACGTTTCTCGAAGAGGAAAAAAGCCTCATTGAGGCGGTGGCCGGAGAGGTCGCTTTTTTTGTCGAACGGCGAGAGGCCGAGAGGGACAGGGAAAGACTTAACGAGCAATTGCGGCACGCGGACAGGTTGGCGACGCTCGGCATACTGTCGGCGGGGGTCGCGCATGAGCTTAATGAGCCGTTGGGAAACATACTTGGCTATGCGCAGTTGGCGAAGAAGTGTCCCGGACTGCCTGAACAGGCGGGAAAGGACATAGAAAGAATAGAAGCGGCGTCTCTTCGCGCGAGGGAAATCATAAAGAACCTGTTGTTGTTCGCGCGGCAGAAAACTCCGGTCAGAAGGAAGACGAACCTGAACGACATAGTGAGCGAGGGGATGTGCTTTTTTGAGGCGAGATGTGAACGGAGCGGAGTTGAGATAACGAGGGAACTGGAGGAAGGGCTGCCGGATGTGGTTGCGGACGCGGATCAGTTGAATCAGGCGCTTGTGAATCTTGTGGTGAACGCGCTTCAGGCGATGCCATCGGGAGGGCGTTTGACTCTGCGGACGAAAAGCGCGGATGGGGCTGTGGCTCTCTGTGTGGAGGACACCGGATGCGGGATGAGCGAGGAAGTGGTTGAAAAGCTGTTCATCCCGTTTTTCACCACGAAAGACATCGGGCAGGGCACAGGTCTGGGACTGCCGGTCGCGCACGGGATAGTGGCGGCGCACGGAGGATGGATCAGGGTGGATAGCGAGGTTGGCAAAGGCTCGGCGTTCGAGATACGACTGCCTGTCTCGCGGGAGAACTCGGAGGAGAAGAAATGACGACGCCGCGCTCCGAAAGGGCAGCGATACTGGTCGTGGACGATTCGGCAGACACGCTGGAGTTGCTCCGACGCAATCTGACTTCCGAGGGATATGTCGTGTTCACGGCTCCGGGGGTCGCTGAAGCGACAAAGGTTCTCGAATCGGCAAAAATCGATTTGGTGATAACGGACTACAAGATGCCGAAGTCGGACGGGCTGGATCTGGTGCGGCATGTGAGAGAGAACTTCCGGGACGCCGAAGTTATGATGATAATGGGGTATCCGACGGTCGAGGGGGCGGTGAAGGCGGTCAAGATCGGGGCAGAGGAGTATTTGGCTAAACCGTTCACGGACAAGGAGTTGTTTTCGGCTGTGAGCCGCGCGCTGGACAAGCTTAGGGATAAGAGGCGGGACCGCGATGCGGCGGCGGCTCCGGCGGCGGCTCAGCACGGGCTGATAGGATGTTCCGACGCGATAAAAAAAGTTCTCGTGGAAGCCGGGAAGGCGGCTCCTTCGTCAGCCACGGTTTTGATAACGGGCGAGAGCGGCACAGGCAAGGAATTGCTTGCCCGCGCGATACATTACAACAGTCCGAGGGCGTCTGCCCCGTTTGTGCCGGTGAACTGCGGAGGAATTCCGGAAGGATTGTTGGAGAGCGAATTGTTCGGCCACGTGAAAGGGGCGTTCACAGGGGCGGGAGCAGCGCGCGCGGGCTTTTTCCACGCCGCCGAGCAAGGGAGCCTGTTTCTGGACGAGGTGAGCGAGACGAGCGCGTCGATGCAGGTCAAACTGCTTCGCGCGCTACAGGAAAAAGAGGTGCGCATGGTCGGCTCGACGCGGACTCGCAAAGTAGACGTGAGATTTATAGCCGCCACGAACAAAGACCTTCCGGCGCTTGTGGCGGGAGGAGCGTTCCGAGAAGACCTTTATTACCGGCTGAACGTTATAACGATTAACATACCGCCTTTGCGGGAGCGGACGGAGGATGTGCCTTTGCTGACTAACCGATTTGCGGAGAGGTTCGCCCGCGAGTTAGGCAAAAATCCGCCGGAGTTCTCGCAAGAGGCTATGCGGGTGATGAAGCATTACTACTGGCCGGGAAACGTCAGGGAGCTTGAAAATCTGACGCAAAGGCTGATTGTGATGTCAGACGGAAAGGACATAGACGTGCCCGACCTGCCGGCTCCCATGAGGTATTCCGCGATGCAAACTTTGGGTTCCAATATGACACTCGCCGAAATGGAATATGAGCATATATGAAATGTGCTGGCGGCGGCAGGGGGCAACATCACGCGCGCCGCTGAAATTCTGGATATCGACAGAAAGACGCTGAGGGCGAAATTGAAGTTTCGAGGCAGTCAGAAAAACTGACCGAGGCGGGGAAATATTCCCCGGCGGCCAATAATTCCCCGGTTTTGGACCGTTTTTCATTGAAACATTCCGCGCTGGAATCCCAGAGAGCAAAACAATATCTTCAATAAATATATCTCTAATGATGCTGATTTTTATTTTCATCGTTTAGGCGTCAAGTTGATGGTGGTGATTCGGCAGGAACTTTGCACTCTAATAGTGCAACACAAAAAAAGCGGGAGGGCGCGACATGGCTGGAAAGACATGTGTCGGAATCTGTGAGAACTGCGCGAATGCCGCCGGTTGTGTTTTTCTAGGAAGCGAGAAGCGTCCTGTCTATTATTGCGAGGAGTTCAGGCTGGAGCTTTTCGAATCATCCGCAAAACCCCAATACAAAACGAAGAGTAGCGCCGTCGAAAAAAAAACAGATGGCCAAGTTGCTAGCGACCTTGCGCAGGGTTTGTGTTGTGATTGTGAAAACCGCTCTTTCTGCGTGCTCAGGGAGTCATCGGAAGGCGGAGTCTGGCGTTGCGAGGAGTATAGATAAATGAAACAGGAAACGATTGCTGAGATGCAAAAGGGGCGCGAAGCGCCGGAAATGTTCGATGAAGAGGGAATAGAGAGAATAATCGGGAAGCATGCGGAAAAACTTGGCGGGATGATTGCCACGCTGGAAGAGATACAGCGGAATTGTGGGTATCTGCCCGAAGAGGCGTTGAGAATGGTGGCGGCGAAGACGGGTTCCTCGCTTGTGGACGTTTACGCGGTAGCGACATTTTACAGTTATTTCAGTCTTAAGCCGAGGGGAAAGCATTTAATAACAGTGTGCCTCGGAACAGCATGCCACGTTAGAGGCGCCGCCAGAGTAGTGGATGAATTCGAGCGGCAACTCGGTATTGAGCCGGGTGAAACAACACCGGACAAAGAGTTCACGTTGGAGACGGTGAACTGTCTTGGGGCGTGCGCGCTCGGACCTGTGGTGGTTGTGGATGGTCGCTATCATTCAAAAGTCGGAAAAACCAAGGTGAAAGAGCTAATAGAAGGAGCGATATCGGGCGATCGCGCCGATATCGATATTGACGACGGCAGGATATTTCCATTGGATGTCAGTTGTCCGAGATGCAACAGAAGTTTGATGGACGCCAAAAATGAGATAGACGGATATCCGAGTGTCAGAGCTATTGTGGCAGGAGCGAGCGGACACGGTCTTTTAAGGTTGTCTTCTTTATACGGAAGTAGAGCGACGGCGTGCGAAGCGGACATCTTGGACGGAGAGGAAACAAAGATATTGTGTCCGCATTGCCATGAAAGTCTGGTGGTGGAACAGGATTGTGTAGAGTGCGGAGCGGCGATGGCGGCGATGATGATAAGAGGCGGCGGCAAAGCGCTAGTGTGTTCGCGCCGGGGTTGCGGCGGCCACATGTTGGATTTGGGATAAGCAATTCGACCAAAGAATGATATCGAATCTGAGGATTGGTTTGCGCGAGGTGAGACATGGCGCGGTTTAGCTCGATAGAAGATTTAAGGCAAATGCGGAGAATACTTTACGACCACACCGACCACGAAAGGCCGAGAGTTGTCGTATGCGCGGGCACGGCTTGCCATTCGAGCGGGTCGAACGACATAATCCGAGTTGCCAAACGACATATTCTGGAAAATGGGCTGGCGGACAAGGTGTCGGTGAGGGTAACCGGGTGTCACGGTTTCTGCGAGATGGGGCCGTTTATACTCACCGAACCACAGAGCGCTTTTTACGCTCAGGTGAAGCTTGGCGACGTGCCGAAGATTATTGACGCGCTTCTTGCCGGGCAATATGTGGAAGAGCTTCTTTACGCGGATTCGGCGACAGGCGAGAGATATTACAGAAGGGAAGACATCCCTTTTTTCAAGAACCAG
>JAKQBV010000407.1 GCA_029573925.1 bacterium | reverse complement strand
TATTTTTAATTATTCGGTGTATTCCGAATAAATTGTGTTATAAAATAATGTGCTTTTGTCGGGTTTTGACTATTTATCGGAGCAAGCAAAGATAAAAAGGCTGTTATCACCCTCTAGTGGAGGCGACGCATGTCAGTTCCTGAAAAGATTGCGAATTCAGCAAATTTGGCCGAAGCGATTAGGCTGGCTTGCGAGATGTTTCCTGAGCTTAACGCGCAGAAGTTCAAGGATGATTCGAAGGAACCCGGAGATTACACTCACAGCAGGACTTTTCGCGCGTTGTGCGAGAAAACCCGGCAGTTGGGGAAAGGCATTGTCGAACTGGGAATTCCCGCAGGCTCTCTGATTTCAATATTGTCGGAGAATCAGCCTGAATGGAATATTTGCGATTTCGCGATACTGTACAACGCGTGCGCCACGGTCGGCGTATATACGAACGACTCGGTCGAGCATATCGAATTTAAGATGAACGACACGCAATCGGCGATGATATTCGTTGAAGACGTGAAGCAGCTTAAAAAGGTCTTGCAGATTCCCGCCAGAAATATTCCGAGTGTAAAACATATCGTCGTGTTCAGGACGGCGGGAGTTGATCTTAAATCAGACGCGAGGTTGATGACTCTCGACGCTCTCATAGAAAAGGGAGCGGCCTCAGGGATTTCTGTCGCCGAAGAGCTTGATCGCAGGATATCGACATTGACTCTGTCAACGCTCGCTCGGCTTGTTTACACTTCCGGAACGTCTGGGAATCCTAAAGGAGCAATGCTTACACACGGCAATCTGCTGTCCAACGCCGTTGGGGCCACGGACAGCGTGAATATGCAGCCCGAAGACGTGCTGATTTCATTCCTTCCGGAAGCGCATGTGTTGCAGACGATCCTGACTCTCTGCACGCTGCTGAACGGCGGCTGCCTCGGATACAGTTTCAGGAAAACTCTCGTCGGAGACCTGCCGCAGCTTAGGCCCACTCTTTTTCCCGGAGTGCAGCGCGTGTGGGCGAAGATTCACCTCAACATTGAGAAAAAGATTTCGAGCGGATTGCCGAAATTCCTCTCAAAAGTCGCGCCTAAGCTTCTGGCCAATATGATTAAAAAGAAAGCCGGAATCGAAAAAGTCAGGTACTTTGTTTCGGGCGCTGGAAAGTTGGAGCCTTACACTTACGATTTCTTCAAAAACGTGTTGGGGATAACAATATTCCTCGGATACGGATTAAGCGAAACGTCTCCCGTTATCAGCGTCAACAATGAAAGATTCGAGCGGAAAGGCTCCTCCGGCAAGCCTATTCCCGGCGTTCAGGTGAGAATCGTAGACGAAACCCGCAAAGATGTTCCTGTCGGAAAAGTTGGCGAAATCGCGTGCAAAGGGCCTAACGTTTTCATAGGCTATTACAATCAGGAAGCAAAATTTAAACAGGTGGTTGATGCCGAAGGATGGTTTTACACTGGAGACCGGGGATATGTCGATTCCGACGGGTTTGTCTTTGTGTTGGGCCGGGCCGGATATCGCGTTAAATTCTCAGACGGCGAGCACCACGATCTGGAAGAAATCGGCTCCCGCATTCTCGGCTTCACGAGATATATTCAGCAGATAGCTGTATACGGAGAAGGAAAAGACTATCCGGTGGCGATAATTTCTTTGACTGACGAGGAAGACGACCTCCGGTCTATGGCTTCGTCGCTTGGCGTGAAATACACGAACAGAAACGAGTTTGCATACAACGAAAAGGTTGTCGAGATTTGCAAACAGGAATTCGAGCAAGCTCGCAAAGAAGTCAAAGACAAATATAAGGTGGGAACGGTCGAGGACGTCGCAAAAGCGATTTATATCCGCCCGATGTCTGAAGACAATGGAGAAAAAACACCCACACAGAAAATAAGGCTTAATCTTATACTTGACAAATATCTGCCTCAGATAGAAGAACTGTATAAAAGCGAGAAAAGCTTCGTCGTTTTGAAAGTCGACTAGTCGAGAGCCTCAGTATTGATGAGGCTGAATCGCGCACACGCCTTTTGTTTTCAGCAAAGATTGGACTTCTTCGGCAAGGTGGACTCCCACTTGCTCTTCTTCGTTTACCACGGCGGCCGCGCCTGCGTTTTCGATATCGCGCGCGAAGATGTCATATCTTGCCCGCGCCGCGATGATGGCTCCCGGATTCAACGATCTTGATAAATGTATTATCCTAATCGAAGCTTCTGGATCTGGCAGGGTGATTGCGACTGCCACGGCGCTTCTGACGCCCGCGTGTTCCAGCACTTCAGTGTTGGAGGCGTCGCCGATCTGAAACTCGACGCCATAACTTCTTGCAGCCTGAGCGTTCTGAGGATTGACATCTAGAACTCTTATGGCTCCGGAGTAACACTCTTTAAGTCTCTCGACAAGTTTCTTCCCGGCCGGGCCGAAGCCTATGATGAGAATGCATCCCTGTTTTTGGGAGCTTTCCGCCGCGCGCTCCCGCTTTCTTTCAAGGTTTGAACTTTTACGCGCCGAAAGAGACGAAATTTTTGCCTCTATCAGAGACGAAGAATTAACCAAGTACGGCGTTGCCAACAGTGTCATAATCGTTGCTGAAACTATAAGTTTGAATTCGTTCTGAGAGAGAACCGCAGACGCCAACGCTATGCTTGCAAGAGCGAATGAAAATTCTCCGACCTGAGATAGACACAGTCCCGCCGCCACCGACACGCCGGGTCGGAACCTCATTGCAATCATAATAATCGACACGATGGCGGTCTTTGCCACAAGTATTAAAACGGAAATTGCCAAGACTAAAACGATGTTTTCGGCGATCCAAACGGGGTCGGCAAACATGCCGACGGCGGCGAAGAAAAGAGTGACCATAACCGCTCTCAGAGAGCCGATATCCGCCCGTATCTGGGTCGAAAACGGGGATTCGGCCAGAAGCATCCCTGCAAGAAAAGCTCCGAAAGCCGGGCTTACCCCGATTTCGTGCGCGCCGATTGAGGCTCCTATTGCCACCACCACGGACAGCAACATCGGCAGCTCTCTGTTTTTCGTCCATACCTTCATGGCGAGAGCGCGAGGAACTATGTGGTTCAACAATACGAACAACACGGCAAAAGCGGCGGCGCTTATAACAGCCACTTTGGCAAGGTCGTAGATTATGGTTGAGAATGTGGCGGAGCCGGACAGCGCGGTCACCAGCAGCACCAGAGGCACAACTGCGGCGTCCTGAATCAGCAATACGCCCACAGTCGGGCGTCCATGCGCGCTCTCCATCATTGTTTTGTCCGCGAGCAGTCTGAAAACGCTCGCCGTGCTGGACAACGATATTGCCGCGCCGATAACAATTGCCGACCGCGACTCAATGCCCGCCGTCAAAGACACGGCTGTGGCCGCAGCCCATGTCGCGCCAATCTGCAGAACGCCTACTACGCCTGTTTTTATGCCGAGCCGGGCGACTTTTCTGAATGAAAACTCCAACCCGATGGAGAACAGCAACAGAGCCACGCCCAACTCCGTTATCATCTGCGCTTCTGACAGGGTCGCCACCCATCGGAGCGCGTTTGGCCCTACTATCATCCCAGCGACCAGATATCCCACAATCGCGCTCTGTTTAAAACGCTCGGCTATCGTGCCAAAAAACAGCGCCGCAAAGAGCAGAATCAGCAGATTAAATATTTCGTTCCATCCGTGCGCCAATATTGACTCCAATTTTCTCTTGATCATATTCTATATTCACTCTCGATTTTTTTCATCCCATAACGAGAGGCCGGCGATTGAGAAGATAAGACAAGCGATATCGCAGCGTGTATAATATGCGGGCCGCTTTTAGTTCGGCGCTTAATTCGGATGCCGGTCGGATGTTTTTGAGGAGGTCGATTTGAACGCTTACAGGTGTGGCGTATTAGCGATATGCTTGTCATTCGTCGCCGTATTCACATCGTCTTCTTTTCTATTTGCGGATGTTTCCCACGATTATCCTTCGCATGACGAAATGGTCGCTGAGATGTTTGCCCTGAAGGCGAGCGCCCCGGACTATGTTCAAATCGGCGAGATTGGCAAGAGCGTTCAGGGAAGACCGATATACTATTTCAAAATTGCCAGA
>JAKQBV010000389.1 GCA_029573925.1 bacterium | reverse complement strand
TGAGTTGTCAGGCATGTTTGTTTTTATGCTGAAGCTAATGATAGTTTCAGCGCCTGTGTTTTTTATTCTGCCAGAGGATAACTGGATTTGGCTGGTGGAAGAGAGCCCGAGAGGAAAAAAAATTGCCCTTAGAAACAAAGCCTCAAAGCATCTCCATCTTTCGATGTTGTATATTTTCGGATTGACGTATTTTCCATTTATGCTTTCTCTCTCTCTAATGGTTTACTTCTATCCTCATCCATATATGTTGCCGTTGACTTGGCCGATTATCGCCGCTTCTTTCTTATATGGCGTGTATTCCGCATGGAAAAACAGCATTAATGTGCGCAAGCACGAGTCTTTGTTCGCTGTCGCTTGGGACCTTCGCGCCTTTTGTTTCGAGATATTTGTCGGAATAAAAGCAATGCGCGGGCTAAAATTCTACTACTCAGGAATAGGCCTTCTTGCCGGGTTGCTGATATTCGCAACTGCAGCGTTGGCTCCGTTTATTAACAATAGATTTGTTTCCCCGTTGACTCACAGCGTCGACATGGAGAAAAGAATTGTAATGACAACGATGTTCCATATTATGATGTCGCTGGGAGTATGGTCGACAACCATGTATCTGGTGTTTCAAGCGTTCTTCTCAAGAAGAATGGAAGAATGGGCAAGGGAACCTCGGACAAGACCGGAAATGATAGAATAAATCGCCCGGAAGCGAGAGACTGCAATCCGGAGCGGGAAAGCGGAGGCCGTTTATGACAGCCGCAAAGAAGATGAAAGAACTGCTTCAAAGACAGGGTTTAGAGCTTGAAAGAATGGGCGGCGAGCTAGGTCAGCCTTTCGACAAAGCTTTATCTGTTCTGAAATCATGCAAAGGATCGATTGTGATTTTCGGTTTCGGAAAATCAGGCGCTGTCGGCGCCAAATTGGCTTCAACCCTCAGAGCGGCCGGCCGCAGGGCTTTTCTTCTCGATCCCATAGCCGCTTTCTATGGCGAAGCCGCTTCGATATCTCATGAAGATGTGGCTATCGCTATTTCCAGCAGCGGCGAATCCGACGAAATCATCAGGGTTCTCCCTTGGCTCAAAAAGAAGAAAGCAAAAATCATAGCTCTAACTCCGAGCGGCAGAAGCAGCCTTGCGCGCGCCGCCGATATCCTCCTGAAAACTTCCCTCCCTCTGGACGCAACGGACAATTTCGCTTCCTACTCGACTTGTGTGAGCGCTTTGGCTCTGGGGGACTTGCTTGCTATGGCTTTGCTTTATGAGCAGGACATCGAAAGCGGCAGAACTTCACGCTCGCAAGCCGCAGGCGGCGAGGCGATTTACACAGTGGAAGACCTTCTGGCCACCAGACCCGGGAATCCCGTCGCCGCAGGCGACATGATTTTTCGAGACGCGTTGCTTGAGATTACCTCAAAAGGTTTGGGCGCCATCAGCATTGTAGGCGGAGACGGCGCTTTGACCGGCATCGTCACGGACGGGGATGTCAGGCGACTCCTTCAGAAGTCTCAAGGCTCTCTAGCCAATCTATTCCTCACAAGCGTCAAATCCGTCATGACGAAATCTCCCAAATACGTCCGACGGGAAAGCACGATGTTTGAGGCTTTGAAAATCATGGAAGACAATTCGATTACCGTTTTGCCGGTCGTTGGCGCAAAGTTGGAACCAGTCGGAATGATACACCTTCATGATCTTGTCCAACTCGGTCTTCTAAAAATGAACCCGTCAGCCGCCGCGCCGAAGACGTCGAACGAACAGAAAAAAGCCGCCGCAAATACCGCCGGCAAAAAGAAGAAAAAAACTGTCGCTCGTAAATAGCGGCTCGGTTTTAGTCGCAGGTCGTCATCCTATGAAAAAGAATGTCGCGGCAAATGTGATTTACGCGAGCGCAACGGTTGCTTTATGTCTCATTATTTCTGTTTTCGGCGGTTTAACATCCCGAAATAAAAGAAATGACAGGCTCGCCGCGATGAATTTCAAAGGATTGAGCATAGCTCTGAATATCTACGCCGAAAAACACGGAGGCGTTTTTCCTCGGAGCGGCGAAGTCGCGGGCGGTTCAGTCCCGGATTCTCTTATCGGCCCCGGCATGTTGAAGGAATATCCTCCGAATCCTTTTTCGTCAAAAGGCCTGCCGATTAAAAAAACAGACAATGATTCAATGAGTTCCGGCGACTTTTTTTATGAGAGAAACGAAGATAAGGGTTTTGAGTATCGTCTTATCGGTTTCGGAGCGGACGGAGTAGTGTTCGAGGAAAGTTTTATAGATTGACGCGATGAGCGCTTGGATATGCACCCCGATAAAATAAAAAAGCCTGTTTACATGCTCGCGTTGCTTGTCGCGGTGGTGTCGATATATTTCGGCTCAATCGATAACCCGTTCGTTTATGACGACCGAGTGATTATCGCAGAGAACGCCAATCTGGACGATATAGGAAATTTAAAAAGCATATTCAACCGCGACTACTTCAATATAAGCGGCGAGCGGAGTTACAGGCCGGTTGCCACCGCGCTTTTTTTTATTCAAACTCTTGTCGGCGGAAAGAACCCGCCCGCGTTTCATATTACAAGCATACTGTTGCACGCCGCCAACGCCATGCTCCTGTTTTTAATATTGTCATCGTTCGCAAACACGAGAGCCACAGCCTTTCTCGCCTCTTTAATATTCGCGTTGCACCCGATACAAAGCGAAGCTGTTAACGCAGCTTCATTTGTAGAAGACCCTTTGGCAGCGTTTTTTTTATTGGCGGCTTTATATGCTCATATCGGAGCAAAGCGCGAATCTGGAGGATTTTCTATTCCTCGACTTGCGCTCGCTTCGCTTTTCTATTTGTTTGCGATGTTTTCTAAAGAGAACGCTGCGGTGTTTCCGGCTGTCGTTCTCGTATACGAATGGGTGTCGAGCAAAAAAGACGGCTTCAATGAAATTTGGCAAACTCGAACGGCGTATTTTTGCTACATAACAGCATTCGTCGTATTCGCCATGATAAGATTCGTTCTGATGGCCAATAGCGAATCGGGCGCTTTGCCAGTGTATCCCGCCGGAAGTTTCGTTGAAAGCGTGCCTCTGGTTTTATCCGCTTTTTTGAAATACTTGCAGATGTTCTTTTTTTCGTTCGGGTTCAGTTTGGTTCATTGCGTCTCTAATCCTGATACCTTGATGAATATTAAACCGATACTTGTAATGCTGTTTTATGTTTTAATATTTATCGTCGGATTGGCATTCGTGAAGTCCGAAAAATATCTGAGCTTTGGCGCTTTCTTCTTTCTGATAAACATGATACCCATTTCAAATATCGCGCCTATCGGGGAAGTTATAGCTGAAAGATATTTTTACATGCCCTCAATGGGATTGTCTATTATGCTGGCAGGGGCTTTTATGAATTCCGGACTGAAACCGGAATCCGCAAAGCCAAAAATAATGACGTTGAGCTTCCTTATAGGACTGTGCGTGGCATTTTTGTTCGGGGCGAAAACATTAGAAAGAAACCATGATTGGCGCGACGAGTTGTATCTCTGGAAAAATGCCGTGGATGTATGCCCGAACAGTTCAAAAGCGCGAACCGGTTACGGACGAAGACTCGTTGAGATAGGGGCGACCCCCTCGAATTTGAAAGAGGCGATAACGAATCTTGAAGCAGCAGTCAGGCTGGACCCTCGTCATTACGAGGCGTATTTAGCGCTCGGCACGGCTTATTGGCGCGCCGGCCGTCATGACGAGGCTTTGGAAACTTATTATTCAGCCTATGCTTTTCATCCCACTAACGATGTTCGTTACAACATTGCTTTGCTATTGAACAGCATTGGCAGACCCGCGCAGGCAAAACCGATGATAGATGAAATACTCATGACGCAACCGGACTGGAACGCCGCCGTTTATCTCATGGGAAACACGTTGTTGTATTTGGGGGACATTGAGGGCGCGCGTCGAAGGTACGAACATGTTTTGGACAGCGAGCCTTCCCATGTAAACGCTTTGGGAATGTCGGGCGTAACATATTTGCAGACCGGAAATTACGATACAGCGATTTCTTTCTTCCGGAAAGTTTTGCAGATAGACCCTAACAATAAAGCGGCGGCAGCAAATCTCGAACACGCTATTCGAATGAAAGACGCATTGAAAAAAAATGTGCGACAATAGATATGTTACAAAATTATTGCGCAAAGGCGGTAAACTGTTTTGAAGAAACAAGAAGAAGTTTATTTGTACCATTATACCGAACCGTTGGAACAAGGGGCGGGAGAAGCGGTTAATACGGCCAGACTCGGCATGGCTGAGTTGTCGAAAAACAATGTCGACGAAGCCGAAAATTTTCTTGTATCATCGATATCCGCAGGGCTTGAGGATGACGCTTTGGCGTCGGCGAAGTTGTTGCTCGGATTCGTTAATTTTCAAAAAGGAAGGATTGACGACTCTGCCGATTGCTTTTTCGAGGCAGTCGAAATATTCAAGTCGACAGACGATCGGCAGGGCGAATATGTCAGTTTGTTTAATTTGGGAGTCATAAGACGGTTCGAAAGCGATTATGAATCCGCTTCAGCATCTTTTCTTTCCGCATTGGAAATCGCTGACGATATCGATGATTTTGAAGCTCTCGACGCTTGTCTTGATGCTCTTGGCGATATTGCCGCCGATAAAGGGGATTTTGAAGAGTCTTTGAGATGCAGAGAACAAGCCGTCGAAGCGAACCTAGAAGCGGGAATGATGGATCGCGCCGCGTTTAACACTGCGGTGGTCGGCAATCTTCTCCGCTTTCTTGGCCGGAACAAGGAAGCGATCGAGAAATACGACGGAGCTAGGTCTTTTTTCGAAGACGCAAATAATGACGCCGGAGTCGCCGCTTGTCTTGATTCTCTATCATCCTCATATCTAGCGGAAGGCATGGCGGAAGAAGCTTTGATGTGTTGCGACAATGCTGTCCAACTATTTGCCACTCTGAAAGATGAACAGGGAGAAGCCGACGCTATGTTCTCTCGCGGAATGGCTCTCTGCGCGAATCAAAATGTTGCGGAGGGGATAGAATCCATACGAGTAGCGATGGAAAAATACTCTTCTTGGTCAGACGCCACATCCGTGGGCAACTGTTTATGCGAAATCGCAAATATATATTCGTCGATTCAACAGCACGAGAACGCGATTGAATATTTCAGGAAAAGCGTGGAAGTCTATGAAGACTCCGGCGATGACGCTCTTAGAAACGACGCTTTCTTCGGATTGGGAAGCTCCCAAATGGCTGTCGGAGATGTTGAGAGCGCAATAGCAATATTTGAAGAATGCGCGCGATTCCACAGAGAAAACGAAGATGATAGGTCTCTTGCGGATATCCTGCAACATCTGGCGTCGGCGTTGTACGCGAGCGGCGACTCCGAAGGCGCGGCTGCCAGCTTCAAAGAAGCTATGGATATTTATGCTCAAATAGGAGATGAAGAGGGAGCCGGGATGGCGCGCAGAAATATCGAATTCATTAGAAACCGCAAATAACGACTCGAAATATCAGTCTTGCTTTTGCGAACGCGGCGCGTATGCAATATAATTTACATGGTTGTGTTTCGCGCAATATATTCTCAACGAAAAGAGGCGTCGTCATGGCAAAGAAAACAAGAGCTTCCGAGATTCAGAATGAGGTTCGCGAAGCGGCGAACAGCATGTCTGCTGAAAGTCTAACATCTCGCGGGAAATCGCCGATAATCGGCGACCCCGCTTCTAACGCGGCTCAACTAGTCGAATGGGGATGGCCGCGGCTGGCTGCCGATCATTTTTTGTTCCCGGACCTCAATGGTCGGTTGACAGAAACGGTGTCAAACGCTTTTCGAAGCCTAAGCTACAGATTCGCCTTGTCGGCTTTGAAGACGAGCGACTCAAAGGAAGCGCGAACTAAAAAAATCCAGTACAGAATAAACGCGTATGAGTTCGCTCTTGAAC
>JAKQBV010000384.1 GCA_029573925.1 bacterium | reverse complement strand
GACCGAGACCCAACAGCTAGTCCTGAAAGCATTCGGACACTTCGTTAACAGCGATGGGGTCTTACAAACACTTGCCTGAAAAACGGCTTCATTGCTACTCTTTTGTATCATTAAATCCTGCATCGCCGAAAGTCATGTTTGTCTTTCAATTTCTTTTGCTGTTTGGAGATGATGGAGAAGGCGGTGGCGAAGTTTTCGGCTTCGATGGCGAGGCCGTTTTGGAGGGAGGTTTCGAGTCCGCGCGTTACGGCGTCTTTGATGAGGGCGACGGCGTGGGCGGGCTGGCGTCCAAGTCGGGCGGCGAGGGCGACGGCTTCTTCGAGGACTTTCTCTTTGGGGACGACGCGGTTGATGAGGCCGAGTTCGAGGGCTTTGTCGGGCCGGATGCGGTGTCCGAGCAGTAGGAGTTCGAGGGCGGCGTTTTTGCCGCAGATGCGGGGGATTTTCTGTGTGCCGCCCCAACCGGGGATGACTCCGCGCCCGCATTCGGGCTGCCCGAGAGGGGCGTTGTCGGCGACGACCGACATGTCGCACGCGAGCATCAGCTCGAACCCGCCGCCGAGCGCGTATCCGTTCACCGCCGCGACGACGGGTTTGGGGAACCGCTCGATTTTCTGGAACACGGCTTGTCCGGCGAGCACGATGCTTTTCACGTCACCGGAGGCGTCGAATCCTTCTTCGAGGTCGGCCCCCATGCAGAAGGCTTTGTCTCCCGCGCCGGTGATGACGACGGCGGACACCGCCGGGTCCGCGACGAACTGGTCGAACGCGCCGCCGAGTTCGGCGATGGTCTGTTCGGCGAGAGCGTTGCGCCTCTCGTGCCTGTCTATGGTAATGACGGCCACGGCGTCCATTTTCTCTATCTTAAGGTGCTGAAAAGTCATTTTGAGAATCCTCCGGGTGTGACGCTCGCGACGGTCCGCGCGCGGCGTTCAAGTTTTTGATTATGATTGCGCTCAAAGAACTTTTCCACGAGTTTGCGGTGAAACCATTTTTTTGCAAAAAACAGGTTTCCCCGCGCCCCTTCCGAAAAAAACTCTCAGAGCGCCGGTTTTGACGAACTTCGTTCCTCTCAAAACGAGCTTTTTTCAATATTGCATTTGCCGTTCTACAAACCACTCGGCGGGCCGCTATTGGCGGCTGCGGGAGGCGACGGCGTTCCGCTCCCGGTCTCGCGCGCTGGTCTCAGTCGCGGTCGGGGTCGCCGAGAGTGATGCCGACGTCGCGGGCGGCGCGGACGAGTTCGCCGTCCGGCGGAACGGTTTTGAGAACGCCGGTGGCCTGTTCGAGGGTGACGGACTCGATGTTCATGCCGCGCAGGCAGACCATGCGGCCGAATTGGCGGTCGGCGACGAGTTTGACGGCGGCGGCTCCGAAGCGGGTTCCGAGCAGGCGGTCGAACGCGGACGGCGAGCCGCCGCGCTGAACGTGTCCGAGCACGGTGACGCGGGTCTCGTGTCCGGTGAGTTTGGCGACGTCGCGGGCGATGGAGTGGCTGATGCCGCCGAGCCGCCGGGCGGTTTCATCCGCATAGACTTCTTTGCCGCCGAGCGGTTTTGCGCCCTCGGCCACGACGGCGATGCTGAACATTCTTCCGTGCCGGCTGCGGGCCTCGACGCGGCGGCAGACCGTCTTGATGTCGAAGGGTATTTCGGGGATGAGAATGATGTCAGCGCCGCCGGATATGCCGGACTCCATGGCGATCCAGCCGGCGTTTCGCCCCATCACTTCGAGGAACATGATGCGGTGGTGGCTTTCGGCTGTGGTGTGCAGCTTGTCTATGGCCTCGGTGGCGGTGTTCACGGCGGTGTTGAACCCGAAAGTGTAGTCTGTGGCGGACAGGTCGTTGTCTATGGTTTTAGGGATGCCGACGACAGGGAGGCCGAGTTTGAAGAAGTCGAGGCCGATGCCGAGCGAGCCGTCGCCGCCGATGACGACGAGGGCGTCGAGGCCGAGTTCCTTGAAGTTCGCGATTGCGGCGCGGGACATGTTTTTCGGTTTGGCTTTCGAGCCGGCGGGGACGAACGCGAAGGGGTTTCCCCTGTTGGTGGTGCCGAGTATGGTTCCGCCTCGCGGGAGTATGCCGCGCACGGCGTCCGGCGTGAGTTTCATTATGTGTTGTTTGCCGTGGATGAGGCCCTCGAAGCCGTCCCGGATGCCAAGGACTTCCATGCCGTAATGCCCGTAGGCCGTTTTCACGACCGCGCGGATGACCGCGTTGAGGCCGGGGCAGTCTCCGCCGCCTGTGAGGACGCCTATCGTTTTGATTTTTTTAGAGGTTGCCATTTATCAAAAACCTCCTTTGATGTGGTTGGACGGATGGTCAGAATCCGAGTTCTTCTCCGACGAGGACGACAGTAATCCGACCGGGGGCGGCGCTCGCCTCGATGACCGTCAACTGGTTGCAGATTCTCGACGGCGGAAAACACGCCGCTTCGTCGCAGAACCCTGTGCGCGCGCACGGCGTGTCCGCGCCGAAGCGGACGCTGTTCAGAGGGGCGACGTATTCCTTGATGCGGCGCGCGCCGTCCTCGACGGTGGGGACGAGCTTGTTCATGCCCGCCATCAGGATGACTTTTTCCGGGCCGAAGATAATGCCGCCCACGCGGTTGCCGAGGCCGTCCTGATTGACGAGCCTGCCGTCGTAGGATATGGCGTTGCAGCTCGCGATGAACACATCGGATGTCATGCCGCGACGGCGCATCTCGAAGACCTCTTCGGGGGAGACGCCTTCCTTGTAGCGGTCCAGCAACTTGGCGTTCAGCCCGCGCAGGGCGTCGACCAGACCGGACTCGACGATGGTGACGGAGCCGCCCAGCCCGACAGTGGCCCCGGCGGGGATCAGCCCGCAGATGTGCGAGATCGCCCCGCGCCTGTCCGGGAAGTACGCGCCTTCTATGTTCCTGCGCTTCATGTTTTCGATGACGCGCGCCGCGCGTTTGCTGTGGAATTCCGAAACAATTTTTTCTTTCATCAAGTTCTCCTTCAGCGATTGCCGGGCCAATTCTGAGGGCAATGGCGGCCCGAATGGACGAATTCTTTATTTCTTTTTCGTTTTTCCGGTTTTCCTGCCTGCCGGGCGGAAACCGACGCAGATGTCGGCGTGCTGTGGCAGCTCAAAATATCTGACGCGCTCGAAGCCCGCTCCCTCGAACCAAGTGCGTATCTCCGACTTGGAATACGAGGCTCCGCCCTCGGTGTTGACCAGCATGTTCACCGAAAAAAGCGCGGAGTCCACAGGGGCCGTTTTCGTGTCGTCCAGCATGAAGTCGCGAACGACGAGCGAGCCGCCGGGACGCAGCGCGCGGAACCCCTTTTTAATCAGCTTCCTGTTCTGCGCGGGCGAGTTTATGTGGATGATGCTGGACATCAGGACGAGGTCGAACAGGCCGTCGCCGAAGTCGTCGATATTGTAGTCGCCAGTCATAGTGCCGACGGAGCCGGAGAAGCCTTCTTGTGTGATGACGCGGTCGGCGATGGAGATGGTCTGCGGCAGGTCGAATATGACGCCCCGGATGGAAGGTTTGCGGCGAATCATGGCGAAGAGGAAAGAGCCGGGTCCGCCGCCGACATCGAGGACGTTTTCGACGCTGGAGAGGTCGAGCGCCGCCGCTAGATCGACCGCCGGGCCGCGCGACATGTCCCGCATCGCCAGTATGAAATCGTCCTGCTGCCTCTCGCGCGATTTCTTCATGCGTTCGGGGGTCTTGGGAATCGGCCTGCCCGTCTTCACCGCGTCCTGCAGGTCGATCCACGTCCGCCGCGTGTTCGTCGAGTGGGATATCATCCTCGCCATCGTTTCCGGCGAGCCGGACGCAAGATGCTTTTTAGCAAGAGGAGTCAGGCTGAACTCGTCCGCCTTTTTGCGCAACAGCCCGACCGCCGCTAGCGCGTTCATGAGAATCTCGCATCCGCGCGCGGAACATTTTATCTTGCGGGCAGTCTGCGCGGCGGACATGCCGCCGGAGGCGAGCGCGTCGAACACCCCCAGCTCCACCCCCGCCGATATCGCGTCCGCCACTCGATGCGCCCTCATCGCGGACGTGATGTCCGCGCCTGTTTTTAAGCTCGTTCGACAGTCCATGACATATCCTCCGGCAATACTTGAATGAATTGTACACAGCGCGCGCCGGGCGGGCAAGCGCGCGACGCGTTGCCAGTCTCCCTTTTTTCGCAATGCTTTGCCATGATAAGCGCCAAAGCTGGAAGCGCAGCTCCCGCTTTGGCGCTAGAATGAAAAGTTTAGGAAAAGGGGTTTGGGGAAAGAACCCTTTTCAAAGGGTTTTTCCCAATCGCCAAAGGCGAAAAACTACTCTCGGTCTTTTCGTCTTTGTCGAAAACCGGGCACAGACAGCCGCGCGCGACGCGTTGCCAGTCCTCCTCCTATCGCAATGCTTTGCCATGATGAGCGCCAAAGCTGGAAGCGCAGCTCCAACTTTTGCGCTAGAGTGAAGAGTTTAGGAAAAGGGGCTTGGGGAAAGAACCCTTTTCAAAGGGTTTTTCCCCAATCGCCGAACGCGAAAACTCCTCCCCAACTCTTTCGTCTTTAACTGCTTCAACCTTCCCGTTTTACACTCGCGCTCTCCGGCGGTATAATCGAGCCGAAGCCATGAGAGAGGACGCTACGGAATGACCGGCCCGGGATATTGTTCACAATGCGGAGCCGAATTGTCGCCCGGATTCAGGTTTTGTCCGGGATGCGGAGCCGCAACGAGCGGCGCAGCCTCCCCCCGCGTCCCCGCCGCCGCTGCAGACACCGCAACCGACGCCGCGCCGAAACCTCCGTCTCCCGCCTCCGAGCGCGCCCTTAAAGACTTCGAGGCTCAGTTCGACGCCCTCAAGAAACGAGTGTCGAACAAAAAGAGCCACTCCATCCTGACCGACCCGGAACTGGGCGGGAAGATGCGGTTCTTCATGATGGGATGCGCTGTTCTTGCCGTCGCCGCCCTTCTGGGCGCGATGCTGTTTGCGATACGCTTCCTCGAAGAAGTGGCAAAACGCCAGCCCGGCTGAACCGCCGCCGCGCCATAAGGAGACCGCCCGAAGATGAGCGAGAAAAAGAAAGTCGTCATAATAGGAGCCAGCCAAGGCATTGGCGCGGCCGTCGCGGACGAGTTCAGCCGTCGCGGCTGCGTTGTCGGCATCACCGCGCGCAACAGCGCCAACCTCGAAGTCGTCAGGTCTTGCATGGCCGGGGAATGCCACACGCGGGCGTTCGACGCGTCCGTCCCAGAGAGCGCGATGGCCGAGTTCGAGGCCCTTATCGCGGAGATGGGCGGCATGGACATCGCGGTTATCAACGCGGGCACGGGCCGGCCAAACAGGGATTTGGACTGGGAGCCTGAGAAAGATACCATCGACATAAACGTGACGGGGTTCGCCGCCATGTGCAATGTTGCTTATAAGCATTTTCTGAAACAGGGCTACGGAAAACTTGCGGGCGTGTCCTCCGTTATCGCGCTCCGGGGCGAGCCGGGCAACCCCGCTTACCCCGCAACCAAAGCGTTTGCCAGCGTCTATCTGGAATCGCTCCGCCTCAACGCCCGCAAAAGAAAACTCCCCATCACCGTCACCGACATCCGGCCCGGCTTCGTGGACACTCCTCTCACAGAAGGTCAGAAAGGCATGTTCTGGCTGTGCTCCTCCAGAATCGCCGCCACACACATCGTTGACGCCGTCGCTCGCGGCAAATCAATTGCCTACATCCCTCCGAAATGGCGCGCCGTCGGCATCGCTCTTCGCCACATGCCCGACTTCCTCTACTCGAAAATGTGATTGAACGCGAATTATCTGGAAAACGATTTAAAGACGAAAAACCGGAAGAGTGTTTTTTTGCCTCCGGCGGCTGGGAAAAAAACCTTTTCAAAGGTTTCTTTCCCCAATCCCCTTTTCCTAAACTTTTCACTCTTGCGCCAAAGCCGGGGCTGCGCCTCCGCCTTTGGCGCTCGTCATGTCAAAGCATAGCGAAAAACGGGTACTGGCAACGCTGCTTCTTCGGCTGCCTGTGCCCGCTTTTCGCCGCTCCGGGAATTAAGCGTCAAATTTTACTCTGCCTTAATTTAATCTATTCTCAGAAACTCGTTTTTGTGGCAAGCTTCTTCGTGTATATAGATGACCGATCTTTGTTTATCCCTTTTCATTCTCATATACGATCTCGCTTCACAACAGACCTCTTGCCTAGCACAAACAACATGTAGCCAAGCATAAGAAAAAGCAAATCCAACCCGTTGACCGTTCCCCATCTTCTCCAATGATATTCTGACAATACGTAGTATATTGGCATGTTGTCAATTTTTAGATTGTAAAGCAAAACAAATAACAATCTTGTTGCTATATAAAAACACAATAGAATAAGAAGGGGGCTTTTGTAAAATATCTTACCAATAATATAACCCGCAACTATTAACGAAATATACGACGAATGAGTAATAATATTAAGATGAAATAAATCAATGTTGCAATACAATCTGAGCGCAAGCAACATGATTAGCGCGAGATAGTAGGCTAAAAACGAAATGAAGAAAGCGACAATTACTACAAATAAAAAACATAAGGCGTTTCTTAAAATCATCCGCTTGTCTCCTACTGCTCAGGCAATGTCAAACGACTTGAAACGGTCGCCTATTAACATCCCCGGGATGCTTGTTATTCTCGGCATGGCTCCACTATATCATATCGGGCGGTCTTAATGTCAATCGCCTGTTGCTCTTTGGGTTACGATGAATACGAAAAACGGGGACTGGCAACGCGTCTTCTGTGGCTGCCTGCACCCGCTTTTGGGTTGCGATGGGTATGCGGACTTTTGTTGTTTTTGTGAGGGAGGGAGGGAAGGGAAGACGGGAATAAATTCCCTGAAAAGCAAAGCGGCGATTCGCCGCAGTCCAAAGCGCGCGCAATGCGGCGCGCGTTATCGGAGTGAAAATAAGGCATATTGAAGTGTGAAAAGGGTCTATTTATTGTGCTTGGGCGCCACCCCCAAACTCGCTTTGGGGGCGTGAGCCGCACAAAGTCTATTCTCCGTGCTCGCGAAAAGAGGGTACAGGCAGCCGCAGAAGACGCGTTGCCAGCCCCCTTTTTTCGCTCGGTTTTCGACAACGCTTGATATTGTGAGCGGCAAAGGCGGGAGCGTAGCCCCGGCTTTGCCGCCAACGTGAAAAGTTTGGATAACGTCCCAAAGTTGTAGGACAATCAAAGAGCTTTAGCCCCTCTGAAGACAAGAATAACATTTCCGGTCAAGCGCAACCTGTCATTCCAGTATTTCTCCCACTCGCCTGCGGAGGTGATGCGTTTGATAATGATAC
>JAKQBV010000358.1 GCA_029573925.1 bacterium | reverse complement strand
ATTTCGACTCTCGCCGAACAGATTCTGCACAAAATGACCCTGCCGAACCTGAACAGGATCTGCGCGATTGTCGAGGAAATGAACGGCTGTCATTAAAAACCGAGCGCAACGCGCTTCAAGGCGGACATCTGTGAAACGAGACCTGAAAAATGAGCCGGTTGTTATTTACAGAACATCCGACTATTTTGACGCAAATATTGTTAAGGGGTTATTGGAATCAAACGGAATAAAAAATTTTCTTTCAGGAACGCCGATGTCGCATTGCTTGGACGCCACCAGACTCTTTGGCGCGGTGGACATCAGAATAAATGTTCGGGAGCAAGACGCCGAGGCGGCTCTGAAAATCATTAAAGAGTCCCATGAGCCTTAAACCGTTCTCGCGGATAAGAAGCGACGCTTATGAATCAGGATACAAAAAAAATGGAACTGGTGACGATTTACCGCGCCGCGAGTTACAATGAAGCAGAGATTATCAGGGGGCTTCTTGAAGCCAACGGAATAAAAAGCGTATCCGCCGGAAACGCCGCGCCGTCGGTTCACATCTTCACCATAGACGGCATGGGAGAAGCGAACGTGATGGTGGCGGCAAAGGACGCCAAGGCCGCTTCGGAACTAATTGCTAGCTCGGAAAACGAAGAGCCGGACGCGGAATAATCGCGCCGGCGGCGATGCTGGAGGAAACACTGTTTTGAGGAAAATCGCGACAGCGGCCATAGCCGCCGCAATCTTTTTCGCAGCGTCCGCCGCGCTAGCGGTCAATGTTCTGGACGCCGAAATAACAATCCGCGACGGCTATGCAATAGTCATAGACGGAGCCACCGTCCAGCCTGACGTTCCCCCCGTCGAAAAGGGCGGCATGATTTTCATCCCCATCAGGTTCGCCGCCGAAGCCCTCCGCGCGGACGTCACTTGGCACAAGGAAGACAAAATTATCGATCTGCGCTTCCCCGGCAACAGACAAATGACCATGAAAATCGGGGACACGACAGTGGACATGGGCGACACGGAAAAAATCCTTCCCGCCGCCCCCTTCATCTTCGAGTCACGCGCCATGATTCCCCTTCGCCCTGTCGCAGAACAAGGCTGGTTCAAAGTCAAGGAACAGCAGGACGCCTCCATCCTTGTGACCGACCCCGAAATCTACGGCTATCAGGTTCCCCCGGAGGAAAGCGTTGTCCCCGGAGAAAAATCTCATTCCGGCTCTATGGACGCCATCAGAGAAAAAGCCCGCAAGGACGAAACAACGAAGAAACTCCGCCTCCCTGTTCTGATAGCGTGGGCGGCGCTTCTGGCCCTATGGGCATGGCTGTTCGTTTCCCGCTCTCTAATCAAAAAGGAATCGTCAAAAGATTTGGTTATCATCGGCCTGTGCCTCACCGCCGGAATGGCCTTCGTCTTATACGGCGGAATATTGATGAGCACTTACTGGGCTGCAATAGTCATACTTGTAATGAGCGCCATCGGGCTTGTGTCGAACGAGAATTATCAGGACAAACTTGTGACGATGGCGTCCACCGCTCAAGGCGCCGGGCTGATTTGCACGCTCTTCGGGCTGGGACTTCTAATCGGTCCGGCAATCGCTCAAAGAGACATCGAGGCAATCGGCTTCGGCATTTACGTCAAGATCGAGCCGACCATCACCGGCCTCGCTCTGTCGATAATTCTTAACATGCTGTTCGGGTACAATGCAAGAAGAAAACGGGCCTAATAAGCGGGTATCGTTCCTGATGCCGTACATCGACTTCTGTTTCATGCTGATTATTATTTTCGCCGGGATGCTCTCCATAGCATACTTCGAGCCTCTCGGACGCACAGACATCCAGACCCAGCGAGCGACAACCATAACAAACAGGGAAGGCCAGTTCGACACCAAACCGCTCGGAGTCCAGTGGGAAAGCAAAGCGCCCGGCGACCTCGACCAGAACGAACAGATACGCCCCATGCGCGGCGCAGAAACTGCCGCCCCCGCCGCTCCGGCGGCGGTAAGGCCTCTGCGCGAGTTATCTAAACCCTCCGGCGCGGACCCCGAAGAACTAGAAAAACTGAAAGAACAATTGCGTCTGAAAGAAGAAGAACTTAAGAAAATGTCCGAAAAACAACAAAGCGCCGCCGCCGAAGGGAAACAACCTGACGGAACGGCAGCCACATCCGCGCCGCCCTCCCAACCCGACGAACCCGGCTCCGGCAACCACCACTACATCGACCTTCGCAAAAATAAGTAATCTCTAACAATCAGGTCTATCTGCGCTTGCGGCTAGTTTTTGGCATCTCGATATCCTATTTCTTGAACGCCGCCCGCTACGTTAAAGCAACATTGAGCGCTCTTGACAGAACCGCCGCTTTTGTGTAATTTGAATATTGAATGTTCATATTGCCAGCGCGAGGCGCATTATGATTAACCGAACTCTTGCCCCAAAACTAAAAGAATCGGCGAAACAATTCCCTGTAGTCACCGTTACCGGTCCGCGGCAGTCAGGCAAAACCACGCTGGTTCAATCTGTGTTCAAGAATCACCAATATGTGTCGCTTGAGTCTCCGGACCACCGCCGGTTCGCCCTTGAAGACCCGCGCGGTTTTTTAGAGCAATTCAAGGGGGCGGTCATACTGGATGAAGCGCAACGAGCGCCGGAACTATTCTCATATATACAAACCATCGTGGACGGAAACAACGACCGGATGGGACGTTTCATCCTGACCGGCTCCCAAAACTTTTTGTTGCTGCAAAGCATTTCTCAGTCGCTTGCCGGAAGATGCGCCGTTCTTCGTCTTCTTCCCTTTTCAATGTCCGAGCTTCAAAGCCGAAAGCACGCCGCTTTGGAAACTCTCGGTAGAAGCTCCTCAAAAACTCCGAGCCCGCCTGAAAAAAGCTTATTGGAAACCCTGTTCGCCGGGTTTTATCCGCGAATACACGACAAGCGCATTCCCCCTCGCGACTGGCTCGCGAGTTACTACCTGACTTACATCGAAAGAGACGTGCGCGGAATTCTCAATGTCGGCGATATCGAATCATTCGGCAGATTCATCAGGTTGTGCGCCGGGCGCAGCGGCCAACTTCTCAACCTCTCCGGGTTGGCTTCCGACTGCGGGATATCTCACAGCACCGCCTCGCGTTGGCTCTCAGTTCTCGAAGCCGGATTCATCTTGACTCTCCTGAGACCCCACCACAACAATTTCGGGAAACGCCTTATAAAAAGCCCCAAACTTTACTTTTTCGACACCGGCCTATTGTGCTATCTGTTGCAAATCCGTTCGCATGACGAGCTTCTTCACCGCTCCGAACGCGGAGCCGTCTTTGAAACCTTCGTTGTCTCAGAATTGTTCAAGAACTTCTTGCACCGAGGCGAACAACCCAGCCTCTATTTCTGGCGTGACTCGCGCGGACACGAAGTAGACATCATAATCGACCTCGGACATGAACTCATACCCGTCGAAGCCAAATCCGCCCAGACAATAGCTTCCGACTTTTTCGACAATCTCGCCTATTGGCGGCAAATATCCGCAAATGAGACTGGCGCTTCTGCTCTCATTTATGGCGGCGATCAGTCTTTCAAACGCTCTGGCGCGGTCGTTCATCCTTGGTTCGCTCTTTAATCTCGAACTTAGAAAATAAACAATCGCGGCGACGCCGTCCCTCGCCTGACATTGTGGCGGCGGAGCCTATCTCCAAACAAACGCTGATATGTTCGGTCCGCCTTCGAGAAGTTTAACGGCTTTGTATAACTCGTATTGGCAAAGCTTCGCGCCCCGGTCGCAACGGGTCCCTTTTTCATAACCCTTGAAGTGTTTTTTCACGGCGGGCAACGCGCGCGCGTCCCCCAACTGGCCCAGCGCCCACACCGCCGAATTGCGCGCTCTAAAATCGGCGGCATCATCTTCAAGCAACTTTATCAGCGCCTCTACTCTGTCGCCCTCGTATTTAAACATCGCTTCTTTGCAGACGTCCTTAACCTCGCATCCTATCCAGCTTGCCGTCACGAAAAACATGAACAGCAACATGAGAAACCCGATTCCCGCGACACAGAAACCAAGATTCTTCAGCCGCGCCTTCTGCCGTGTCATCGCGCCTCCCCTCCCTCCTCATACCTGAAAACGTTCTCCACCGATTCGCCGAACACGCGGGCTATCCTGAACGCCAGCTCAAGCGACGGCGCGTACCTGTTCTTCTCAATGGCGATTATCGTCTGACGCGTGACGCCTACCCTACGCGCAAGCTCCTCCTGCGTCATGTCCCGCGCCGCCCGCCATACTTTTATGCTGTTCTTAATATTCTCCGCCATGTTCCCTGTCGAAATATTTGAATGTTATCGAATATACCGCGCAGTTCAGACACACGATATAACAGAAAACCGTTCCAAGCGCTTCGATCCCGCCGTCCCCAGTGTTTCTTCCGATGAAAATAAAAAACAGAGACAGTAACCCTAAGAAAACCGACATGATGACGAACGTCGCGCGCGCCGCCCGGCCTCCTAGAGCATCCACCCGCTCATCGGTATGAACCTCTCCGCTTCTGCGCCTCACCAGCGCCATGAACAGCGCCCCTATCACTATCCCCGCGAGCGCTAGATACATATTCCCAGATGTCGCACCCACCGCCACTGTCGCGCACACGAACGAAGTCACAAGAATTTTTGCGCGCCTCAAATTAACCACCACCCCCGCCGAATGTAATGTCATTATAACATATTGTAATGTTTACATTACATTTGTCAAGTAAAACACATATAAAACTTCATCAGAGGAAAAAGACATGCATAAGAAGAAATAGGCGCGAAAACCTCTTGTCTATTTCACTTCGATATAGATGTCGTCCACGGTCCCGCCGGGGCGAAGCCCTACGACTGTCGCTTGGCCGAGCCCATCTTTGTGGCTAGCTGGACAATAGGGATCAGTGACCATGCAATATGGCGGTGACGTGTCCCACACCGCGTTTATCTGAGGATTGCCGACTGCCGGAACGGTCATTTCAAATTCAAAGTAGTCGGCTGTCAATTGAGAGGAGGCGAAGAACGCCGAAGCGACAACTACCACTTCTTCGGGAAGTTTCATCGGCTCGATGACATACAGGAAGAGATGACCCCGCCGCTCGGAGTAATCGCCGAGTTGAATCGTTCCCCGGACAATGCCGGTGCGCGACGGTTCGGCCTGAGGCAGTTCCGAAGCGGGGCGCACGGCAAGCTCCGGTTTGCGTGTTTCCGCCACGGGCTTGTCTTCCGGAATCTTGTACGGCTCCTTCGAGCATGAGCATCCTCCCGCAACGAACGACAACAGGAGAAGAGCGAGCATTATTCTTTTCATAAAAAACCTCCCTAGGGCCGCGATATCATTCGCCGTCCGCGAGTTCAATTTTTTCGGCAATCGTAACGCGCGTCCTGACGAATAAAGGACTTAGCCTGAAAAACTTCTCCATCGCGTCAATCGCCGGGACGACTATCCCCGCGCCGCTCGACCTGAAAGTGTCCCGCGCCATGTCGAAGTCGTCCGAGTCTATGCCTCCGGCCAGTCCAAGCGCGACCAGATAAAAAACGGAGCCGCAGACACATGCCGCCGCAACTGCCGCCACTGACACCGAATCAAAAGGCAGAGCGCGGAGCGCAACGGCGGCGGCGATCGCGGCGGCCGCCGGCCTCGCCACTGTCTTCCACGGCCATCTTATTCCGCCGAGCCTTTTTAAACAGTATAGCAGAGCCGCCAGCCCCATAAAAACCGTCGCGCTGAAAGCCCCGGCCGCAGTCAACACGGAGTCCGAATAAACCTCCGCCGCGACGAGAGCCGCCACAACCGACGCTGTCATCGCCAATGAAACCGCCGCGGGAGCCGCCGGCTTTTTTATCCCCACAAGCACGTTGACGGTCAGCATCCCGAGCATGCCCGCGCTCATCCCCGCGAAAAGCGTCAACGTCAGCGGCCCCATGCTCCCGCGCGGAAATTCCTTCCCGCTGAAAAGCTCCACTATCGTCCCCGCGCTAACGGCGTATATCGCCATCATCAGCATTATTATCGAGAGCGCGTATTTAACGGCAAGGTCAAAATACCTCTGCATCAGTTCCGGGTTCTTCTTCGATTCCGCTTCGGATATCGCGGGGACTATCGCCATCACCATGCCGATCAGCAACATCGGGGCCATGGCGTAAGTGAACGCGGCGCAGAAGCGACCGGCGTTAATGATTTTTTCAGGAGCCGCTTCGCCGAGCGCCGAACTGTGCGCCGCAAACGAGACGACCGCAGGGGGAAGAAACTGCACGCCTGACGCCGCAATTACCGCCAGCGCTGCGACCCAGCCGAACGAAAGCAGAAGTTTCGATTCCTTCCAGCCCGCCCTCCACTTGAAAACCTGTTTCAGGCTCAATTCCGCTCGCCGGAACATCGCCAGCGACAAAATGCACTGCGCCACCGACGCTAAAGCCACGCCTCCCGCCCCGGCGAGTATACCCGCAGCCTGACTCCCCGGCCAGTAGGTTTTTGCAACGTAAACCAT
>JAKQBV010000327.1 GCA_029573925.1 bacterium | reverse complement strand
CTTCGCCCGCGCCGCCATCGCTCATTCGGGAGACTCCAGCCAGTTCCTTTTCTTGGACGAGCCGTTCAGCTCGTTCGACGAACCCCGCCGCGAGTTGTTCCTCAAACTTCTGGAAACGCTCAAAGGAACTTTTCAGCAGATATTCCTTATATCGCACCTGCCGGATTTAGAAGATTTCGTCGACCACTATGTCCGAGTGGATCTATCGTCCGCACAGCCGGTCATAGTAAGCTGGGCCTGAAGCGCCCGCTTCGGCGACGCGCCTTGGCAACATTCAGCAGCGCGCTATATGATTACTGAAAGCGTTTCACGGACATGGGCGATTTCAAAGCGGAAAAGTTAATAAAAGCGTCATCGGTCATGCTTGCGGCGCTTTTAGTCGCCGGAGCCGCTCTTTACCTGTTAGTATTCGTTAACTTTTTCAAGAACGAAGCGGTTCATAGCGGCGGCGAGGACATTGTTCTTTACTGTTCACGCCTTCTTTCGGACGGCTATCAGATATATCGCCAGCATCCTTCAGCGGACGCGCCTTTTTGTTACCCGATGTATCCTCCGGTTCATTATTACATTCTTGTGTTCGCGCACAAATTATTCGGCGATTCGCTTATCGTGGGCCGATTGGTTTGTTTAGCGTTTGTGTTCGCCGCCGCCGCTATTATAGGGATGATAGCAAATATCAGAAGCGGCGATAGACTCGCCGGGCCTGCGGCGGCTGGCATCTTTCTTTTCTTCCATCCGATACTGGTATGGTCTGGTCAAAACCGGGTGGATATTACCGCTCTCATGTTCGCGGTTGCGGGCGCGCTATGGTATTTCAAATTTGAAAAATCAAGATTCGCCTATCTGTTCAGCGTCGTGTTCTTCACGCTAGCCGTTTACACGAAACAGACAATGCTCGCGTGTTTCGCGGCGCTTGTTCTTTCCCTGTTGTTCTCAAACGCGAAAAGAGCTGTCGCGCTCGCTGCGGCGTGGTCTGCACTATCCCTATCCGTCTTCGTCTGGCTTAACACTATTACGGATGGCGGATTTTATTTTCAGATGTTCGGCATGCATCAGGCGCCGATGTTGCTTGACCGCGCCTATGCGTTGCTCAAAATGATATTGTCAGACGGCATGTTTCCGGTTTTCACCGCGATAGCCCTGTTGCCTATGGCGTCGCGCAGGCGGTTCGGATTTGAAACGGTGTTTATTGTCGTGTCGTGGATATCCGCAACGGCGGCTCTCTCATATTACGGGTCTTCCGTGAACTATATGTTTGAAACATGCGCGGCAATATCAATAGGCGCGGGATGCGCTTTTGCGGGCTTCCGGGAGAACAAGGAAGCAAAAGCTGTCATTCTCGTCATAGCGCTTGCGGCTCTGTCCCAAAGCGTTTTTGTCAACTTGAGGGAAACAACAAACATCGCGTTTATAGACGCAAAACGCATTGAGCATGTCCACGCCGTGAAAACGGCGGCAGAAGAGTTAAAATCAAGGTATTCCCCTGAAAGCATGCTTCTGTATGACACTATGGAATTGGCTCTCGATCTGGATTGGGATGTAAGGATGAATTACGTTGAATATTCTGCGATCGGCGGGGTAGACGACGACATCCTGATGCGCATGATAAGAAATAAACAGTGGGACGCGGTCGTAATGTCATACAATCTCGAAAAAGCGGTTGACACTTTTCCGGTGACTTTCCCGAAGTTCTCCAGAGAGCAGTTGGAAGCCATCGACGACAATTACGTCGTCGACCGGGATTTCAAAAGAAACCAGAAGTCTTTCACTTTGTTTGTCCCAAGATGACGATATGCCGAAAATACAATGCTTGTTTACGCCAGAAAAGGATGACAGGTTATAATTGCGCGCGGGCGGCGATTTGACGGAGACAGGCTTCGATGACGATGCTTCACGATATAACGACGGAGGGAGCGTCCTTTCAGAGGCGCGCGCTTTTCGTGTTCGCCAAGTTCGTCGAGTTGCCTCTTCTGAGATGTTCGTATCAACTGCTGCGCGGCAGATGGAAATGGCTGGGGTCAAGGCCGTTATTTAAAAAGCTCATGGGAATCGTTCTGGCGCGGCCGCTGGCGCTCTATGGAGATTCGGCCAGACCCGTCCCTTATAAGGAAATCGTCGAGCACATAAACAAGCTTGATGGAGAAATCGCGGTCGGCGCTTGCCGCTGTAGAGTCTCCCACCACTCATGTCCCCACCCCTTAGACACAGATATTGTGATACGGACCGGGACGGAGGCGTGGCTGAAAGCGTTTCCGCGCGACTACAGAGTGATTGATAAGCAGGAAGCTTTGAACATCGTGGCCAGATGTCACGAGCTTGGGATGTTCCACATGTTGTTTTTTCATTTCCCGTCACACGGAAAAGCCGAATACGTTATCTGCAACTGCTGCGAATGCGGGTGCGTTCCGTACATAATCAACCGGGAATTGGGACAGGATTATTTTCCGCTTCTGCGCGGGCACAGCGTCGCGGTCACAATCGACGATAAATGCGACGGGAGCGGAGAATGCGTGGCCGCCTGCCCCTTCGGACAAAGAGAAATCATCAACGGAAAAGGCGCGACGCTGGACTGTTTCGGCTGCGGGCTGTGCGCGGCGGCATGTCCCTCGAACGCCATCCGAATGAACCATACGGAGCATGACTGCCATGAACATCCTCATCAATGAAAAAAAAACCGAGCCTGTCGCGGCGGGCATAAAGGCGAATCCCGCCGCGGACTGCCGATGGCCGGACTCTGAAAGGTATTCCGGCATCTCCTTCTGCGACGCGGTCAGAGCGGCTACCGAGGGCGAGGGCAAGGCGTTTACCCTAGACTCCGAATCGATAACTGTTTGCAGGTGGTCAAAGGTGGTTCTCGGATTCAACGAGCCTGACCCGGCGCTCGACCTAAAGGTGCGGCATAATCTCCCTTTCGGGACTGAATCCATACTTATCGCCCCGATATCCATGTTCGACGCGGAATGCCCTCCGGACACGGTTCTGATAAGAACGACGCCCGCCAAGATTAAGAAAATCATAAAGCTGGCCGGGGAATCCTCTCTGGCGGACGAACACGCGGACGATCTCGGCAAGTCCGCGCTATCGGTTCTGTCGAGGGGCGGCAACTCGGTTGAGAAGACGCGCGTCGAACTCGTCAACGCTTCTCTCGCTCGCCTAAACGGGCTGGAACAATGGCGAGATTTCACCAAGTGGATATTCAAACATCAATTGACCACTTATGTTTTCGATCTTCTTCTCGACAAATATCTCGCCAATATGTCCATGTGCAGGAATTCGACCGTCATTCCTTTTCTGTCAGGAAAACTGAATGTCTCTTACTTCTGCACTGGCGGCATAGCTTGGGGCATGAACAGCCCCGACCACATGGCATGCGGAATGCCTTATGAGATTTACGCGAGAATTGCCCCCCAGATTGCGGACAATTATCATAAATGACATGTAACTTGCTCTGAGTTTTATTCCAACTGGGTTTTCATACTTCATGTTGGGGTTTTACTGCCTCGTCATCTTGTGTATAATTACTATTTGTATTTGTAAACTGAGAGACAAATAGATTGCGCGGCAAAAAGCTGACTGGGAGTTTTACACACGGATGACATTCGAAAGTTCACGTATCCGTGTTCTACTCGCATGTGCGATATCGGTGGCAGTTGTTTTTGCGACGGCGTTATTCTTCGCGCGTCCTTCATCTGCGGCCACATCTGCTGACACCCCTCAGATAAAACCGCAGATATTCCACGACGCCGCGCCGAATAAGCCTCAGTCCGACGAGCTTCTAAAAATCATCGACGACATACTGAAAAAAGAAGAAGAAAAAGGCAAGGTGAAGCCTCCGAAATTCGACGACGTGATAGACAGCCTGATATATCAATTGGAAAACGCCATTCCTGAAAGAGCGGAGGAATCGGCGACTGTTAAGACAGCAGAAGAAAAACCGAATGCGCCGCCCGCCCCGCCGGCTCCGGCAATGCCTAAAATTCAGGAACTCTTGGATAAGCTGGACAAGGTGGGGAGTATCGAAACAGATCAATCCCCTACTGAAGAAGCCGAACCTGAAAAAGAAAAAGAGGCGGCCGCGCCGGATATTTCAGCTGAAAAGAGCGCGCCCCGCATCGAGCCTGAAAAACCAGTTCCCGCCGCAGTCCCTGCGGAATTGCCTGTGGCGGAAAAAGAGGAAAAGAAAGCGGCGACGCCCAAACCCGCGCCGGTTAAGCCAACCGAAGCCCCAAAAGCTTCCAAACTGCCAAAAACATCACAACAGCCTGCAACGGCGGCTGCTGCCCCTGTCGAACCTGCCGCGCAAAAAGATGAAACAAGCTCGCCGCGCAGAGAACAGGCGGTGGAAAGGGACAAGAAACAAAAGACTCCCGCTGCCGCCCCTGCCCCTGCCGCTCCTGCATCGAAAACGGAAACGCCTCAAAAAGAGGAAAACAAACCTGTCGGGAAGAAACCCGCAGAGAAGACGCAGCCGTCTGCTGAACAAGTCCCGCAACAGAAACCGCAGACCGATTCCGTTCAAAAGGATAAACCCGAGGCTTCGCAAACGACATCAAGCGCAGCCGCCCCGCTCGCATCAGAACAGAGCGAAATAGACCGGCTTCTCCTACGTCTCGAAAACGCCATTGATGGAAAAACGCAGGAAAATATCAAAAAAGAAGAAACGGCTCCCAGCGCGCCGGAGAGAAAAAAACGCTCTCTCACAGTTCCTTCGACCATAATGTCATTCCCGGAAAGAGAAGCGGCCGCTCCCTCGGCTGAGCCTGAAAAAACGGATAAAAAAAAAGAGTTTTTGAAAGAGACCGCTGAGCCAAAGAAGCTCGAAAAGCAAGCAACTCCGGCTCCCGCTGTTTCTCCGACCGCCGCGCCTCCCTCAAAACCTGCTCCGAGGCCGTCGTCTCTGGTTTATCCCCAAGAACCACCCGTCCAGCCCGCGCTCGATCAGCAGAAAGACGCGGCGGGCAAATCCTCTGAGGCGAAGAAGCCCGACGTGCCCGCCGCTCCTGTGACGCCGAAACAATCATTTCTTGTTTATCCTTCGGAGCAACCAACCGCGCCCGCCTCTGACATTGAATCAAAAAAGACTGAACAATCCGACGACAAGAAAACCAAAGTCGAACTTTCCGGCTATAGGTATCTGAAATACAGAGCTTACGAGTCTTCGGGAGCCTCGCAGGAATTCATGTCTAGGGAAGGTTTGCGCAACGCTGGAGAGCGCATCGAACAGGGAACAGACATGACGGTTACGGCCTCTGTCGGAGACGACCTGAAAGTGACAGGAAAATTTTATGAGATGCCGCGCGAAGACAGGGACATGACGTTCGACATTCTGAGAGGGCATTACGGGTTGACATACGGCAATGTCTCGGTGTCGCTGGACGGAGGCGAGTTCGCGAGCGTTTCAAAGAGCGCGGACGGCATCGGCCTCGCGTATGAAGACAGCAGAACGGATGTGACAACTCTGATGTCCAAGTCGAAAAGCCAGTCGGGCGTCGTCAGTTTCATGGGTCGCAACATCAAGGGGCCTTACGACCTGAACGCGCGAGACATAGTCGCCGGTTCGGTGAGCGTGACCGTCAATGACGAGGCCGCCCCCGCGTCGGACTACGTCCTTGATGTTTTTCAGGGAACGATCACGTTCAACAGGATTCTCAGCCCTGTGGACAAAGTGACGATTTCATACGAAAAGAAGCTGACCGGCGGGTTCAACGCGGGGGGACTTACCGGAATCGCCGCGAACAGAAAATCGGCAAACGGCAAATTCGCATACGGACTGACCCACGTGGTTCAACAGGCCAATCGTCAGGCTAGGAAACTCACCGAAAGCGTTTCTCTTGAGGTCCCCATTCTGATAATCGACGGCGGCAACTATTTGCTTCAGGTTCAGAACAGGTTCATCGTCCGCAGCGACGCGGCCAACGGAACGGAAACTATCATAAAGAACAACAACGACACGCTGCAACCGAACATTGATTACAACTGGCTGGCGCAACCCGGAATCAGCGCAAGCGACATTGAGAGGTTCTATGCGCAGGGAAGATTTCTGCTGAGGACGCCGCCCGACCCGGCGGACACTTTTACCGTCAGCTATTCATACTATCCGGAAAACACTTCGATACAGGAAACTATCAGAGAGCCGCTTGCGCTGGATGAAACCGGTTCGAGAGGGTTTCCCGAAAAATTCACCATCTACTCAGGCTCCGAAAACATTTACGTCTGCTCGGACATTGATCTCAACATCTGTCCTATCCTGCTTTCGCCCGGAACAGACTATGTAGTTCAAGAGAGGCTGAACAGGATAGATTTTCTGATACCGAGAAACGCCGTCGACGAATACATCAGGGCGGACTATTGGAGCTACCCGGACATCGGCTCTCTGGAGACCGACTACGACCATGTGGTTAACGACATCCGTCTGAAGTATCAGCCCAACAGCGATATCTCTATCGAATACGAAATGGCGACCAGCCTTGCCGACGTTTCCAGCAGGCCGATAACAGTGACTAGCCAGACTGTGAAAGTCATCGAAGCGGACCTCGACTGCCGCCTTGCGACGAACGCAAAAGACTGCGTGTTTCCGCTCGGCAAGCCCGACGTCGTCGCGAACACGGTTGTGCTGTACCTGAACGACACGGTGTCGCAGGAGTCCGTGCTGAAGAGAGGCTCGGACTACACCGTGGACAGCGTCAGAGGCGAGATCGCCCCGGCGATATTCCTTCCGGCAGGCACGACCATCATCGCAGACTACCAGTTCAACCCGCAAAGCCCGGACGAACTTTCGAGGGGATACAAACAGAGGATAGCCGGAGCATGGAAACGGGGCGGAACGGATTTCAAGTTCAGCCTAAACTCCGGCGACACCTATTACACTCCGATAGGCGGCGCGTCCGATTTCGAGGTCGGCAAACTCTCCATGTCGATTTCTCAGAAGGTCGGTGAAACTATGACTTTCACCGCGGACATGCTGAATGTGAACACCGCGCTCGACCTAGCCGAAACCAACAAGCGCTCAAGCGCACAGACGCGTTTCTCTCTGGCAGGCTCGCTCGGATTCGTCAAAAGCTTCTCTCTCGGCTACCAGACGCGGGAAACCACAGACGACCATTCCCCCGCCCAAACTGACGACAGCGACGACAAACTCAATCTCACTATGGCCATGCCCGTTCCGTGGCTCAAAAACGCGGACATGACGCTCGGATACCAGACCGGCGAATATCAAAACAACGTGACCGGAGCCGGAAACACGAACCAAAGCAACACAATCGGGATTAACTACAAGCCGACGTCCAAGCTGGCCCTGACTACCATGTTCGTCGTCAACAAGCTTGATTCCGAAAGCGAAGCGCTGACCTTCTCGTCGGTGAACCGCTCCCGGAAAATCGGCGTCAAGTGGATTCCGTCAACGATGCTGACGCTGACGGCGGACTTGGACACGCAGCAGACGAGCGATTCGCGGCCCACTGTGGCTGACAGGGAGATAAACAGTTCGCGGCTCATGCTGTCCACCGCCCCGTTCGGAAACGTCAAATCGGTGGTGATATCTTATTCGCAACAGGACACGCCGAGCGCCACAGGCCCTTCAACGGGCAGCAAAACGACCACTTTCACCACCGGATACCTCATCAATAAGGCTCTAACGTTCACACCCGCTTTCGCTTTCACGGACTCCTACTCAGGAGACACATCCTCCACGAGCAGCCAGACACAGAACTATAAGCTCGACTTCAGACCCCCCGGAAAAACATATCACGCGGCGATCATGCGCAACCAGACGACTTCTGATGTGACCTCCGCGAGCGGAACCAACTCCTCTGAAAACTCCGGTTGGAATCTGGCTCTAGGCTACGACCCAAGCAAGTTCTGGACGTATTCGGCGAACTTCAAACTCGATTCCACAAGCTCCGGCTCCGCGTCGGATTTCGAGACATTCTCTTTTTCGGGCCGAGCGATGAACAAGCCCAAGGAAGGCCGCGCCAGATGGCTCAACCTTCAACACACCTCAAGGTCAGGCTCTATCGGAGACACCGCGAGAATCCTAGAACTCGGCTCCGAGAGCAAGCTGTCTGAACTTATTTCAATGAACTTTTCATACAAAATGTCGCGACATTCAAGTTCAAGCAGGGAAGACAGCAATTACACCGGCCACATCATTGAAACAACCCTGAAAGCTAACTTCTAAACAATTCTTTAGCGAAAAATCCGGCTATACGAAGAATTAAATGAAGCTTCCCATTAGCTACTTGATAAAAGCAACACGCACAAAGGAAAGAACTTTGTGCGTGGCACACGTTTAAGTGGGTAGTATCATCTAATAATATGTATAACAGCGCCTTTTCGCGAAAATGCTCAAATGATTAATTGGCAATAGGCGACGCAATTCTAATTTCTTTCATAATTAAGCAACTTTGCTTATTGACACAATGATTCAATATGAATAACATACACATAAGAAGCTCTGTAAATCATTCTATAAAGGAAGCGATGGTAATAGCGTTGAAAAAAGCGTTCATCCCCTTGTTTGCCGTTATGGTTTTACTATTCGGAGTTCCCCGCTCGGTTTTCGCCTCCGGCCCTCAATCCGACCGGCGCTATTCCACGCCTCTGTTTGTTCCCGAAGCCGCTGCAACCGGTGGCCAAAACCGCCGCGCACATCATCGCAAGGAGAACTATCGCTTGTCTTTTCGCTCCGCTCATAATCGGGTTTCCTCTAAATCAAATGTCAGCAAGATAATAGCCGAACGGCTCCGGGGCGGTCAACCGGATTCTTTTCGGGCCGACAGAATATACGAAGTCGGAATGAACGCGCCCGGCGCAAGCTCGCGCGGGGTTAATCTCTGAAATGCCGCTCGCGCAGTTCGGCGGATGTCAACTGCGTAGGTCGAACCTTGCGAAAGCCTCGATGTGCGCCGTGTGCGGAAACATGTCAACCGGGATAACTCTTTCGAGAGAGTATCCGGCTTCGATGAGTTCGACGGCGTCTCTTGCGAGAGTGGATGGGTTGCAGGAAATGTAGAGCACTTGACGAGGCCGCGCCTCGGCGACGGCTTTGAGGACTTTCGGGTGCATGCCGACTCTGGGAGGGTCCACCGAAACGATGTCCGGGGGGGCTTCGGCGCATTGTTCGGCAATGACTTTTTCGGCCTCGCCCTCGACCATCTCGACGTTGGAGAAACCGTTGAGCTGAATGTTGTCGCGACCGTCAGCCACCGCGTCTGGGTTGCTCTCTATGCCGATCACTCTGCCCGCGCGCCCGGCCAGCAGCATCGCTATGGGGGCCATGCCGGAATATATGTCGTATGCCGTCTCCCCGCCGGATATCTCCACGTTGTCAATAAGCAACTGATAGAGTTTTTCTGACTGCGCGTGGTTGGTCTGCGCGAAAGAGGCGGCGGATATCTTTAGTTTCAGGCCGCATACTTCGTCAATTATGTGGTCTTCGCCGCCGAGAACTCTTTCCTCGCCTGAAACGGCGACTCCGGAAAGGGACGGGTTTATCCGCCACAGGAGACTTTTGACTTCCGGGAAATCCGCCGCGACGGCGTCAGCGTACTCGCGCGAATATTTGTCAAACTCGTCGGTGTGAGTGACGACGCACGCCATGACGTCGCCTTTGGATGAAGCTCTGACCACTAAGTTGCGCATCAAGCCTTCATGTCTCCGCGCCCAGTGATGAGTCAGGCCTCTGGCTGAGGCGAACGCCCTAGTCATGTTGCGCAACTCGCACAACCGCGGGGCCTGAAGGTGGCAGCGGTCCACGTTGACCACCCTGTCGAAAAAACCGGCTCGGTGCATGCCGAGGCTCAGCGAGCCGCCCGCGCCCTCCCCGAACGTGTACTCCATTTTATTCCTGTATTCCCACGGGTTTTCCATACCGATGATTGGCTCTACCGGGGGGGTCGGGACGCGCGCAATTCGTTCTAGGCAATCGGAGACCTGACGGCGTTTCCAATCGAGTTGGAGATGATAAGGATAGTTCTGCCAGACGCAGCCGCCGCAGAGGCCGCCGGTTGGGCCGCCGAAATGGGCGCACCTCGGCTCCACGCGGTCAGGGGATGCGGAAACGAGGCTGTCCGCGCGGGTTTCGATATAGCCGCGTTTGCGCCGCGTAACGGTGGCCTCTACGACGTCGCCGGGAACTCCGCCCCTGACGAACGCCACAATGCCGTCGTCCGCGCGGGCGACGCCCGAACCGCCGAACGCCAGACCTTCTATCTTAAGCGTCAGCTTTTCCCCGGTCTTGGGACGGCGCGCTTTTGTTTGTTTATTATCAGAATTTTCCATTTTTGCCTTTTCGTTTTTCAGCCCGCTATTCACTCCGGGCGCGCATAAGTATATTATATGTGGCGAACACTGTTAAGGAGGAACGCGAGATGATTATCGACAAGTTCAAGCTGGACGGAAAGAAAGCCATAGTAACGGGAGCAAGCAGGGGAATAGGACAGGAGATAGCCATAGCGCTGGCGGAAGCGGGCGCGGACGTGGCTGTGTGCGGTAGAAAGCCGGAAACGCTGGAGCCTGTGGCGCAAGAGATAAGGGCGAGAGGCCGGGAGGCGCTGCCTATTGCCTGCCACGTGGGCAAGTCCGACCAGATAAAACCTTTTCTCGACGAAGTTTACGCGAAGTTCGGCAAGGTCGATATTTTGGTGAACAACGCGGCGACCAACCCCATCTTCGGCCCGACGCTGAACGCCGACGAGAAAGCCTTCGACACGATAATGGCCACCAACCTCAAAGGGCCGTTCCTGTTGTCGCTCGAAGTGGGCAAAAGGATGCTGAAAGAGAAGACGCGCGGAAGCATAATTAATATATCGTCGATAGCCGGAATCACGCCGGGCATGGGGCTGGGAGTGTACTCGGTGAGCAAGGCCGGGCTGATAATGCTGACGAAGGTGCTGGCGCACGAGTGGGGCGCGGCGGGAATCCGTGTCAACTCGGTCGCCCCCGGCGTAATCAAGACGAAGTTCAGCGCCGCTCTCTGGAGCAACGAAGCCATCCTCAACGAAGTGAAAAAAGGATACCCGCTGGGAAGAATCGGCGAACCGGACGAAGTGCCGGGCGCGGTCGTTTATCTGGCGTCGGACGCGTCGTCGTTCGTCACCGGGCAGACCATCCTTGTGGACGGCGGCGGCAGGATGTGAGAGAAGTCCCGGCGGCGTTTTTGCCGATTGGCGGTCTGTCGCGCGCGATTCGCTGTTTCGTGATAAAATGTCCGTAAAGACGCGGACCTGAGCAGTATTTTTTTTGCGACATGAAAGCTGTTCTGGCGCGGGGAGGCAGACATGACCGAATCAGCGGCGCAGGCGTTGGCGATTCTCAGAGACCCGTCTCAGTTCAAATGGTATGTCATTCCGATTTTGACTCTCGTGGTTTATGTTTACGCCAACGAGGCGCAGAAGAAGAACTGGAATGTCATTTTTGCCGGGCTGACCTATTTCGCTCTCGACATATTCATTGAGATAGTCAATTCGCTGATATTTCATTTCACGCAATACGCGCCCGCTTGGGGCACGCCCGGAGCAACCGCATATCTGTTGCTAATCGGCATGAATATAGAGATATTTTTCATGTTCGCCGTCGTCGGGCTTGTGATGTCAAAGTTCCTTCCCGAAGACAAGAGCATGAGAATCCTCGGAATCCCCAACAGGGCGGTCTTTATAGCCTTCGCGGGGGCGATATGCGCCGCTATAGAATGCGCGCTCAACTATACCGGCGCGCTGACATGGGAGTACCCGTGGTGGAACACAGGCCCGGCGGCGATTGTTATTTTCGGCGGCTACTCCCTGTTTTTCACCATCTCTTTCACGGTGCACGACATGAAGCGGCGGACTTCCCAGATACTTGCGGTCGGAAGCCTGCTCGCGCTCGACCTGATTCTGATTGTGATTTTCATGGGCGCGCTCAAATGGATTTAGTTTGCCGCATCATATATTAAAAAACCGGCGGAGGAACGCATGAAAATAGTGACGCTGATGGGAAGTCCCAGAAAAAAAGGCAACACGGACAAAGTTCTCTCTCTGTTTGAAGCGAAAATGAAAGAGAACGGACATAAGGTCGAGAGGATAAACATAGCGGGGAAGAAGATCGCCGGTTGCAGGGGGTGTTGGGCGTGCGCGAAGGCCAAGGCGGCTCCCGGCTGCGCTATAAAAGACGACGCCATCCCGGTGTTCGAGTCCATGATTTCGGCGGACGCCATAGTGTACGCCACGCCGCTGTACTGCTGGGATTTCACGTCGCAGATGCGCGCTCTTATTGACCGCCACGTTTGTCTCGTCTCGGGATTTGAGACCCCGACGCACGCATCCGCGCTGGAAGGAAAAACAACCGCGCTGCTAGTCACTTGCGAGGGGCCTGTCAAAGAAAACGCCGACCTCATTCAGATTATGTTCGACCGCCTGAACGGATACGGGAAAAGCTGTGTGGCGGGCAAATTCATCGTGCCCGGATGCGTTTCGCCGGACAAAATAGGAGACAAAGCGGACAATGCGGCGGCAAAAATGGCTGCGGCGATTGAAAAGACTATCCGGAAAAACTCGAAATCTTCGAAATCTTGAGATTTCGCACGACGAACTGAAAATATGATTAAAAATCAAGCGAACACTGCTTTATATGGTTTGACTGGCAAGTTTATTAGAGTTAAAATCATTTTAAGTGGTAAGATGAAATCTAAGGGGATGATCCTGATGATCAACAAAAGCGTTAAAAGTATCATTGCGGCGATAATGATAGTTCTTAGCGCGGCGCTTATTTCAGGATGCGGGGGCGGCGGCGGCGGAGCCACCGGCGGCGGAACCCCGGTTGTGAATCCCCCGGCTGACAACAACCAGACCGTGACGCGCACAATCGCGGGCACAGTGTACACATCGTCCGAGCAGAGCGGTTCGCGTGTGGCTTCAAGAACCGCCGATGATATTCCGGTGACCAACGCAACCCTCAAAGCATACAACGTGACAGACGCCACGAAAACAAACCTTATCACCGCAGGCGGAACCACAGGAGCGAACGGCGTTTTCTCCGCCACTATTACGATACCGAAAAACACAACACCCAGCATTATTATCGAAACGCTCATCGGGCCTGCCGGAGACGCGGGCAACATCAAACTGGCGCTTGAAAACGTCAGCGCCAACAGGACGGGACTTCTCGCAGATAAAGGCACGACAAGGAAAGCCGTGATTTTCGAACTGATTCCGGATGTCGCCCTGAACACAATCAGCGGCGTTGACAATCTGATGGCCGGAGAGGGAATCGACGCCACTGCGTCGATAACGAACGCGACGCGGGCGCGCGAGTTGGTGAATTATGTTTCCTCTCTGATAACCGCCTGCCCGAACGTCGGAGGAAATCCTGATTACGACTGCATTCACACACAGATCGGAAACACTCTGGCCGCCACAAACTTGGACGCGGAGGTAAAAAAACTCGTCGAGCGCTTGGACACGGCGGCCAAAGTCGCTCTCGGAATCGCGAGTATAAATGAAATCATAGCCAACCTCATCGAGCCGGACTACTCCCGCGCGCAGGTTGATAAGATAGTCGCCGTGTTCACGGACGCCGGAGAAAGCGCGCTGAGCACGCTGAACAATATCGACACGAAACCCAAAGCGGCGGAGTTGTGCGCGGCGATGTCGGACGTGGTGGATATCTGGGACGCGGCTCACGCGAATACGACCGCAAAGAGACTCGCCGTCAAAGACAAAGCAATGGCGGTAAGAAACGGCGAGATTTTCACTTACAGCGACGTTTACATCTCTGTGGACAAAATCATAACGGGGATGTCTCAACAAATAGCAACAGTTGCGGCAGATGTTGCTCCTACTCTTACAAACTCCAAAGACATTCAATCGATAATGCACGCCTATGACATCATCCGTGGGATGTTGATTGAGGTGATGGTAAAGGAAGCCGGGGCAACCCGCGAAGACGCGGCAGACGCCGTCGAAGGACTCCTTGAAGTCCTCGCCGACCTCGGCGAATCTTCCAACGGAACAGCCTCCTTCGACGCGATAATGGACAACTGGGTTGTAAGCTGGGCGGACGCCGCTCTGGCGACAAATCTGATGACCGCCCTATTTCCGATGGAAATGGATGTGCGCGCAAAGACCGACCCGCTTATGATGCTTGCGCATGACATAGCGGATTTGCCGCCCGGATTCTCCGACGCGCAACTGGAAGCAGTCCTTCTGGACTATCTATCGCCGGCTACCACAGCCGCCGCCATGACACTTTACAACAACAACAAAGGCAAGAGCTGCCAGTTCGGCTACACCTTCCCTCCTATCTCTATCACAACCACAGACTGTCCGGACAAAGAGGAAGTCATCAGCCTTATCGAGACTCATTACGAAAAAGACCTGCCCAAGCTCCGCGCGGTCGTGGACGGAGTGGAGGCATGGGTTAACCACCCGGACAATGCATACAACCTCCTCGGTCTGGGATACTCTTTCAGCAAAATTGAGGCGGTTTACAATTCAATGAAAGTTTCCACGGCAAACAAGAATCAGTTGAGCGAGGCTCTGAATATCGCGGGAGTGAAACCCGAACTTTTCTGGCTCGCCATCAATCTGGAACCCTACATGTGAGGCGGCGGGCGCATTAATGTTCAAAAACAAAACACTTGTTTCGTTGGTTGCGGTTGCGATAATTGTTTCATCGGCGGCTTTCGCAGCGCGATCGAACGCGGAAGCGGCGAAAACCTTTCCCGCGCAGTTCGAACGTTTCACCAAGATATACCCCCAATCGATATGGGACAGAGGAAAGCGCGTCTCCTTCATGTACGGAAAACGCTCGACGATGCCCGTCGGGCTTGAATTGCCGGTCGTCCGAGGCGACGAAGTCATAGGCATCTTCAAATGCTCTTCCATAGGAACGATGAACATTCACGGGTACTTCGGCTCGCACTCCAAAGACATCATTTTAAAGAAGAGCGATGCGATACTGTCGCCGCTCCCCGACGCCCTGCCCGTCAGGAACCCTAACAACAGCATCGGAACCACTCTGTTTTCGTCGCAGACCGCGACAAAACTATGGCTTGTGGTCGACCGAGGCTCTGGCGACGGATTGGACGCCAGTTCCAAAGCCTCAGCTTTTCTTGACGGAGCTTACATCGGCTACTACACCGTCTCTTTCCTCGGACGCTCCATATCATACGGAACGCTCACGCGGGAAGCGATATTTCCGCTCCACCGCCTCGACGACATCGTCATAGACTTCTCCCGACAGCCTGAGTGACAACGGGACGGAACCTTTCGCGCGCTTTCACCCTTGTTCGCCTATAGAGCATGTGAACCTAGTGATTTTCATATCGGCGAACTGCTTCTCACGCACAAACAAAGTTTGTGCGTCTGGACTTTGGCCTTTTAGAAAAACACCGAAGGGAGGAAAGACAGACGTTTGCGGGTCGCAGCGTCAATTTTTCATGTATAGGACGCACGAGGCGAGGTGGGGAAGTGATTTCTGCGGCTTTGAGTGTGGATGCGTGTGGT
>JAKQBV010000318.1 GCA_029573925.1 bacterium | reverse complement strand
AGGGTTATAAAATTTGGGCGGAAATGATTGCAAAATTTTTAAAAAAGAAAAATATGATTTCTGAATAATATTGTTTTGGGTGAGCAAGATAAAATAAAAGATTTATTGTTACTTTAAAGCATTCTTTTGTTTTTTTTTAATGAGTTCAAAACATTTCGGACAATTCGCAAAAATTCATTTTCGTTATAGGGTTTGAGTATATACGCAACCACACCTTTTTTTATCATTTCAACAACTTTTTTTTTATTTGTAACAGCGGTAACCATAATTACAGGAATGTGATTTATTATTTTTGCATCTTTAGATTTAAAAAAAAATTCTATGCCGTCTATTATAGGCATTTCAATATCAAGAAGAATTAATTTTATTGTAGGATATTTTCCGAGCATAACCAGAGCTTCAATGCCGTTTGCAGCTTCAATAAATTGAAACAGAGGATTGCTCCGTAATTAATGTATAATACTTTTTCTGGCGGTTGACGAATCATCCACCACAAGAACAGAAGCTCCGGGAAGAAAATAGAATATCCTGTCGATAAGCCTCTCGATATTGTCGGCTTCATTGTAAGTGCAAGTAAGCACGAGTGTTTTTGAGGCGTCCGGGGGCGAGGAAACGACGGCGGAACGAAGCTTGGCCTCAAGGACTGCCGCTCGTTTTATGCCGCGAAGCTTGAAATAACCTAGTATTGTCGTTGTCATCCTCAACTTGCTGGGGCCGCGCTTCAGGTCGTATCTAAGCGTGAAAGGAATCTCGACAACCTTCGCGCCCAACGCCTGAAGTTTCACAAGCAACTCAGCCTGAACCGAACCGCCTATAGTTTGAATCATGCGTTCGCCGTAAACTCTCAACGCTTTCTCAAGAGCGGGTTTCGCATACGCTCTATATCCGCAGGAAATGTCTTTCACGCCGGATACCGGAGCGATCAAGTCCATGAACACCTTTGCGCCCCGGCTCAGAAGCTTCCGGAACGCGTTCACGCCCACCTCGACCCCGCCCTCGGCGAATCGCGAACAGATGGCTACATCCGCGCCCGCGCTCACAGCCTTTTGAAGCCCCGCTATGTACATGGGGTCATGCGTGTCATCAGCGTCCATCGTCACCATGATGTCGTCGTCGGAATCCGAGCGCGACAGGAACGCTTCTATCCCCGTTCTTACAGCCGCTGCAAGCCCTTGGTTGACTCTGTGTGGTATCGTCTCAAGCATCCCGCGCGCCGCCAGCGGATGCGACATCGCCACAGCCGCCGTTCTATCCGAGCTTCCGTCATCCACCACGATGACCTTCAACGGCGAGCTTAATGAATCTGCGGCAGCCGCGGCTTTGTCCAGAAGAGGGACGAGCGACTCCGACTCGTTGTATGCCGGTAAAACAAGATAGATGGTCATATATTGCGCCGTTTATCGAACCGCAATAAAACACAGACAGTTCGAATTGATAATTAAGTTTATCAGAAAGAACCATCCCTGTGAACTTTCCCGGTCCGATAACATAAAAGATAAGATGAAGCGCCATTTGCTCATCTGCGGCTGAGGCAGTCTGCGCGCTAGAAAAGCGACAATTTACTAGAGCGCTTGAAAACCTCGATGGAGCGGCTTATATTAGCTTATGCGAATATGCGCGCGGAGGATGCCGTGAAAGATATCCTGAACTTCGCCAGATTAATTTCTGACGACAACCGGCTGAAGATCATTCGTCTTTTGTCCGATAGGGACATGTGCGTGTGTGAATTGATGGAAATTATGCAGGTTCCTCAATCAAGAATATCTCAACATCTGCTTCGACTGCGCTCCGAAGGGATTGTGTCGGACAGGCGCGAGAGCCAGTGGGTTATCTATGCCCTGAATAAAGAGATTCTCGAGCAAAGACTTGAAAGGCTTGAGATGTTCATGCGCGGGCCTGCCTCAGAACTGGATTGCATGAAGGATGAATTCGACAGATTGAATCATATTGAAAACAGGGGACTGTTGAGCGAAAAACTGACAAAAGGATGCCGCAAGAACCCGCAATCGAAAAAGACTTCGAATAATTCAAAGAAAACAATGCCGCGATTAAGAACAAGTGGAAGTGTCGGAAAAGAGGCGCGAGTATGACGGACTGGAAAAGCGAATGGAAGTCTTTGTCGGTAATCGTCGCGGTTTTTCTCGCAAGCTTTTACCTTCCGGTCGGGACCGGAAGATTCGACGGCGCGGTAATGGAATCTCTGCATCTTGTGAAATGGTATGCGCGCGAGCACGTTATTTTATGTTTATTGCCAGCATTCTTTATTGCCGGCGCGATAGCTGTGTTCATAAGTCAGGCGTCGGTGATGAAGTATCTGGGCGCGAAAGCGAATAAAGTTCTCGCTTATGGCGTCGCTTCCGTGTCAGGCAGCATACTGGCGATTTGCTCATGCACCGTGCTTCCTTTGTTTTCAGGGATATATCGGATGGGAGCCGGACTCGGCCCGGCATCGGCGTTCCTCTACTCAGGGCCTGCGATTAATGTTCTTGCAATAATCCTGACGGCAAGGATTCTGGGATTCGAGCTAGGAGTCGCGCGCGCCGTCGGGGCAATCGTTTTTAGCATCGTCATAGGTCTGCTGATGGCGCTGATATTCATAAAAGAAGAATTAGAAAAAGCCGCTGTGGCTGCCGTCATGCCTGAGACCGAGCCTTCGAGACCTCTCTGGAAAAACGGCGTGTTTTTCGGATTTATGGTAGCCGTGCTGGTGTTTGCAAACTGGAGCGGAGCGGAAACCGGCGGAACGTGGGGAGCAATTTTCAGATATAAATGGATTATAACTGGAACTTTTTCCGCCGCCTTGGGAATCATATTTATTATATGGCTCAAGATGTCATGGTGGAAAATCGCGCTAGCCGCGATTCCAACCGCAGTGTTGGCGGTTATAATGCCGAATCACCCTATTGTGGCATTTTCCGTTGGGATTGTAGGGCTTTCCATAGTAATGAATACGGAACAAGGGGAGCCTGCCGATTGGTTCTCATCGACGTGGAGTTTTGCAAAGCAAATACTCCCGTTGCTGTTATTCGGAGTTCTTGTGGCCGGACTGCTTCTCGGCCGCCCCGGTCAAGAGGGGCTTATTCCCTCTCAATGGATTAGCGGACTGGTGGGAGGGAACTCGCTTTGGGCTAATCTGTTTGCTTCCGTTGTAGGCGCATTCATGTATTTCGCCACGCTGACTGAGATACCTATTCTTCAGGGATTAATCGGCAATGGGATGGGAAAAGGCCCCGCTCTCGCCCTTCTTCTTGCCGGCCCGGCGCTAAGCCTTCCCAACATGCTCGTGATTAAAAGCGTTATGGGCACAAAAAAGACCGTGGTTTTCGTTTCGCTGGTCATAGTTATGGCAACAATCAGCGGTTTAATTTTCGGCGCCATAGCGGGATAGGAGAAAAGCGATGTTGAGAATGGATAGGGCCTCAATCGGCCTTGAACCCGCGCAACCAATGGAGCTTGAAGCGATAATTACCGACGAAGACGAACTTCTAGCGCTGAAGT
>JAKQBV010000308.1 GCA_029573925.1 bacterium | reverse complement strand
CTCCCCGTCACTAAAGACAGCCCGTACAGCCTCGACCTTTCGATATGGGGCAAGAGCACCGAATGCGGCGTCCTCGAAGACCCGTGGGCCGAGCCTCCCAAAGACGCCCACATCTGGGTTAAACACATCGAAGACACTCCGGACAAACCGACTTACGTCGAACTTGAGTTCGTAAAAGGCGTGCCAGTCGCTCTCAACGGCAAATCAATGAAGCTGTTCGACCTCATCGGAAAACTAAACGATGTCGCCGCAAAGAACGGCGTCGGACTCACCGACATGGTGGAGTCCCGCTTAGTCGGAATCAAGAGCCGCGAGACTTACGAGGCTCCCGCCGCCACCGTCATCCTCAAGGCTCACCAAGACCTCGAAACTCTCGTTATGAACAGAGACACTTTACACTATAAAGTCCTCGTCGAAAAACGTTATTCCGAGCTTATCTACGACGGGCTTTGGTTCTCTGACCTGCGGGAGCATCTCGACGCGTTCTTCATCTCCACACAGAAGCACGTCACGGGAACTGTCAGAGTGAAACTGTTTAAAGGCAACTGCGTTGTGGTCGGACGCAAATCGCCTCATTCGCTGTACCAGAAAAACCTTGCGACTTATGACACAGGGGACACTTTCGATCACAGCGTGGCGACAGGTTTCATGGCATGTTGGGGCCTTCCGGCGAAAGTCGAAGCTTTATGCGGCAGAAACAAAGGCAATGTCTGCTCAATGCCTTCGGCTGCGAAAAGCTCAAAGAAAAAGAAATAATCTATACGATATCTGATTTTGATTTCAAATAAACCGCCGCCCTCGCGGCGGTTTATTTTTTAGGATTATTATTCCAAGAGGGAACAAATTGAGTCTCGCATCAATTGTCTATTCTTATGATATATAATGTAAAAACAAGCGCAAAGCATATTTTGAAAGCAAAAGAAAAATATTTTTTCGCGTGGCTATTGACGCGGAAGGACAATAGCAGTATTATAGTACCAGAATAAATAAAACGACGGAGGATGAAACAATGTTTTGCTATCAGTGCGAACAAACCGCTAAAGGGACCGGCTGCACAGTGAAAGGCGTGTGCGGCAAGACTCACGAGACCGCCACTCTTCAGGACCTTCTCATTTATGCCACAAAGGGCATAGGGGCATACGCTCACAGGGCAAGGCAACTGGGCGCTGTGGACAATGAAATCAATCTGTTCACCATCGAAGCTCTCTTCACCACGGTCACGAATGTGAATTTCGACGAGGAGAAGCTGGCGGGGCTGATAAAGCGCGCCGCCGAAATAAAGAGCAAAGCAAAGTCTCTTTATGAAAAAGCCGCCGCTTCCGCCGGCAAGACGCCTGAAGCCGTGGCGTGGGCATCCGACTGGTCGCCTGCCGCAGATATACCCGGCCTTGTCGCTCAGGGAGAAAAAATCGGCGTCGAAACGCGCAAGGCTTCTCTCGGCGAAGATGTCACCGGTCTTCAGGAACTCATTACCTACGGGCTGAAGGGTATGTCGGCGTATGCTGATCACGCCCAAATCCTCGGCGTTGCTGATGATTCAGTATACGCTTTCATTCATGACGCGTTGGATTTCCTCACAAAGCCTAATCCGACTGTTGACGAACTCCTCGGATATGCTTTGAAGGCGGGCGAAACGAATCTCAAGACGATGGAGCTGCTCGACGCCGCCAACACCAACGCCTACGGTCATCCCGAACCGACGAAGGTAAGAGTGACTCCGGTCAAGGGCAAAGCCATCGTTGTCTCCGGACACGACCTTCTCGACCTCGAAGAGCTTCTCAAGCAGACGGAAGGCAAGGGGATTAACGTATATACTCACGGCGAAATGCTTCCCACGCTGGCGTATCCCAAGCTGAAGAAATACAAACACCTCGTCGGCAACTACGGCAGCGCGTGGCAGAATCAGAAGAAGGAGTTCGACGAATTCCCCGGCGCCGTGCTTATGACCACCAACTGCATTCAGCAGCCTAAGGAAGAATACAAAGGGAGAATTTTCACCTGCGGGCTGGTCGCGTGGCCGGGAGTCAAACACATCAGCGACCGCAATTTCGCCCCTGTGATACAAGCGGCTCTTGAGGCCCCCGGTTTCGCCGAAGACGGCCCCGAACAGTACATCACCGTCGGGTTCGGACGCGACGCCGTGTTGAAAGTCGCCGGAGCCGTCATCGACGCGGTGAAGTCGGGCGCGCTCAAACATTTCTTCCTCATCGGCGGATGCGACGGCGCGAAAACCGGTCGCAGCTACTACACCGAACTGGCCGAGTCCGTTCCGAAAGACTGCGTCATTCTTACTCTCGCATGCGGGAAATATAGATTCAACAAACTGGATTTCGGCGACATCGGCGGGATTCCGCGACTGCTCGACATCGGCCAGTGCAACGACGCCTATTCGGCGATCATGATCGCC
>JAKQBV010000290.1 GCA_029573925.1 bacterium | reverse complement strand
ATATCCCCGCCGGCGCTCACATATCATGGACAGACATAGACTGGCAATAATCATACCCGCTTTCAATGAAGCGGCGACAATCAGAAAAGTCGTAGATGCGGCTTCTGCCATCGGGGTTATTATTGTGGCAAACGACGCCTCAAGCGACGAGACGGCGCTAGAAGCTGGCAAATCCGGCGCGATAGTCGTCAGCCATGAAAAAAATCTTGGTTACGACGCGGCTCTGAATTTAGGGTTTGCCGAAGCGGCGCGCAGAGGGTTCGAATTCGCGGCGACGATGGACGCAGACTCCCAGCACAATCCTGAGAACCTGAAAAGTTTTGTTGCGGCTCTGGAAGCGGGTGCGGATGTTGTGTCGGGTGTCAGGCCGTTTAGCGCCCGCGCGGCGGAATCGCTTTTTTCCGCACTCACGGATTTCTTGTGCGGCATCAAAGACCCCATGTGTGGAATGAAAGGTTATAGGATGGCAGTATACGAAAAACTTGGCCATTTCGACTCTTATAAATCCATAGGAAGCGAATTGATTCTTTTTGCAGCGAAACTCGGAATGAGAATAGAACAAATTGGAATTTCAATAGCGCCGAGAGCGGGCGCATCCAGATTCGGCAACTCGCTTCGCGCCAACGTCAAGATTTTTAGAGCCGCTGTCATCGGCATCGTTAAATATCCTTGTTTTAGAAGACCCAAGTATTCGTTTTGTCCGAACTCTTCGACTACAGAAGGGAATGTCGCGTCGAATGAGTAGATCGAGACATGTTAACATCAAACTTAAGATGAATTTCCATATGATGATGAGACGGCGTAGTTCGCTTTTACGGGGAGGCAGTTCAGCGTTCAGCGCGCTCCCTCGCGAGATCGCAGTTTGTGTGTCATACTTAACTGAGTAGAATTGTAAAAATCAAAAGGGCAAGAAGGGGGCCGTGCTCTCTCTATGCCTCAGCCGGGAGGCGGCGGAATGTCAGACAAGCAATACTCCACCGATCAGGAGTCATTTTGGGCGACGGATTTCGGGAATGAATATATAATTAGAAATAGTTCTGAAGATTATATCGCTCCGAAAATGCGGCTTCTTTCATGCGCTATCTCAAAATGCCAAAAAATCGAGTCCGTAATTGAATTCGGTTCTAACATAGGGTTGAACATGATCGCTTTGCGCCCTCTGCTGCCTAAAGCTAAACTGTCCGCTGTGGAGATCAATCCGGTAGCGTATGAAAAAGTGAAGTCTCTAGGATTTGTGGAAACTTTCAACGAGTCGATACTTGAATTTAAATCGGACAGGAAGTGGGATCTTGTTTTTACCAAGGGCGTGCTGATACACATAAATCCCGACAGGTTGCCGGACGTTTACGACAGGATGTTTTCGGCGAGCCGTGAATATGTCCTGATGTGCGAATACTACAATCCGACCCCGATGGAAATCGAATATCGAGGTCACCGAGAGCGGCTCTTCAAAAGGGATTTTGCCGGAGAATTCATGGACAGACACAAGGGCGTCGAGCTTGTGGACTATGGCTTCATTTATTACAGAGATCCGATATTTCCGCTTGGGGATTTCACTTGGTTTTTGATGAGGAAACCGCAGTGAACTGAAACTCGCCGTCGATTGCGGATTATTCCGCCACAATTCTTATCGAACGGCCTTCCTCTCCGTCTTCCGAATGGAACTCAATGGGTTTTCCGGTTTCCAGCGTCTTCATGACCTCGTCGATGGAAGAATCCGAGCCGGGCAGGGCGGAGTCCTTAGGGATAAACCTGAAAAAAAGTTTCACCAGAGAAAGCGGGATGCGGATAGGGGTAAGGCTTTTATACTTCCCGGCTGATTTTGATTTTATCTCAATATTGAGCCAACGCGCCGCGCCGGAAGGGGCGACACCGGGATTCTCCACGGCTTCCGCCTTGTCGAGAGCCTCTATCAGCCTCACTCCCTGTTCGGGAGTTATCTTTCCCTCTCGTATCATATTCAACACTTCAAGTTTTTCTTTCCCGTCAGTCATTTATCCCTCTTTCCATTGAAGCCCTTGCGACGGACAGCCGTCATCTTTACAGTTCTTCTATCAACGCCGCGCCTTCGTCCGGGGTAAGATCTCCTCTTTTTATCGATTCAATAATCTCCAGCCGCCGCAACCGCCTCGTCTCCGGATCGTCTTTTCGCAGTTTTCTGTTTAACTTCTCGATTATTGCGTCCAACCTGTTTCTTACGGTCGGATAGGACACGCCCAGACGTTTTTCCATTTCTTTGATATTGCCCCTCGAAACTACGAACAACTCAACAAACCGTCGTTCCTCGTCCGTCAGGTCTGAGAAAAGGCCGTGTCCGAATTCGCCCTCGATGGCGGTGTTGCATTCGGAACATGAAAGCCTTGATATCATTAGAGTATTGTTGCACACAGGACAATGGCTCAAAGCTCTTTTCATCCGGTCCTCGATGCGTCGCTAGTCCGTTTAAGGCCATTTGCGACAGATTGACTTTTTCAGATATAATATTACAATATTTTAAGAGCCATTTAAAGAAATTAATGGAAAACATGACATTGGATAAAAAAAGCGCAACAGTCCTAGTGATAGAGGACGACAGGGACATGAACGACATGGTGTCTCTAATTTTGCGCGACGCCGGGTATGAGCCCCTTTCGGCATTCGACGGAGAGGAAGGATTGGAGATAGCAGGCCGAGACAATCCCGACGCCATTATTCTCGATCTCATGCTGCCGAAGATGAACGGAATAGAAGTCTGCCGCAAGCTGATGGAAAACGAAAGCACGCGGTCGATTCCTGTGATAGCTTTGACCGCAAAGAATGAATTGACATCAAAACTGTCGATGTTCGTGGCGGGCGCGAAAAGATACATCACAAAACCTTTCGAACAGTCTCATTTGATAAACGAGATAAAAAGAGCTTTAAAACAACGCGACATATCAGCCCATTTCGGAGAAAATTACCCCGACCCTCGAGGATGAAGTTTTAAGTCGGAATAACGGATGAGCGCCGATTTACAATCCAAGTCCGCCGGCAACGCGCGTCATACGATGTTTTCTAGATTTTCGATCCCGCCGCAGAGCAATCCCATGTTTTTTCTTAATGGTGGTATTTACTTCACTAAGGTTACCCCTGCATCTTGTGTTTTGAAAGCTTTCTCCCGCGAATATTTTTGGTTATCTCCTCGAAAGGCACTGGTTCCACTGCTACAGCATTCTGTAACAGTCGGAAAAACAGTTTCCCCCGAT
>JAKQBV010000247.1 GCA_029573925.1 bacterium | reverse complement strand
AGAGAGACAGGCGCGCGACGAAATGGCGCGCATGGCGTCGCTTATCGCTTCAGCTCACACGCTGAGCGCTCAGCCGGATTGGGAGCGCACCGACAACTATGTTAAAAACGTCCTGACGCTTTACACCAAAGACGAAGGCCCTGAAATACTCCAGCTTTTGTACGTGATAATTTTTAATGAAGAAGGACGTCCTTCGGCTTTTGCCTTTAACTACGAACTGGCTAGAAAACGCGGCCTTGAAATCCCCGACATCGAGCATTATTCAGACGCCGCAGAAAACGCGTTAATGGATTTAAAAGCTCCTCAATCTCCGTTGTTCGGCAAAATATCCATGCCGATGACCGTAAACGGCGAAAACTGGGGGCGAATAGAGACAGGTTATTTCGTCAGCAGATTCATAGAGGAAGAGAGAGCGAATTTTGCGCGCAATATGGCGTCTCTTGCGTTGTTGTGCATGGTAGGAGCCGTCGTTGCCGTTTTTCTTGCGCGTTTTACTGTCCGCCCCATTCTTGATGTGGTATCGGCGATGCGGGGGATTTCGAGGGGTGATCTGGACACTCGAGTTAGAGTGTCGTCGCTGGATGAAGCAATGATTCTGGCTAACGGTTTCAATCGAATGGCCGCCGAGCTTAAAAACTTCAAACTCGAAATTGACGATAAGACCGCAAAACTGCTGGAATCGGAAGAGAAATACCGACTGCTTGCCGAATCTTCAAGCGATTTTATCTGCCTTATCGGCGTTGACGGAGCAGTCAAATATGTGAACGCTTCTATCCTAAAGATTATTAATTTGCCTGCCAATGCCATTTTAGGACGGAGAGTGTCTACCATTTCGCCTGAATTTTCATACAGGCTGGTCAAGAATATTTTTGACGCTGCGGTGGAGAAAGGCGAACCAATCAGACGCGAGATCAATATAATAGAATTCACGGGCATGGAGTGGTTCGACTGCGTGGCAGTTCCGGTTAAATCAAACGGATGCGTTAAATCAGTTCTATTCGTGGCTAGAGACATCACCGACAAGAAAAACGCAGAAACTGAACTGATGAAGTTTAAAGCTCTCGTGGAAAACAGCGTTGATTTGATCGGCATGTCCGACATCGACGGCAAGCTATTATTCATGAACAAAAACGGGAAAAAACTCATCGGACTTAACGAGGATTCCGACATATCGGATTTGTCTGTCTTTGACATCGCCGCGAAAGAAGAGCATGACTCAATCAGAAATGACATTATGCCCGCGCTGATTTCAAAAGGAACGTGGTCGGGCCAAGCGAAGATAAGAAATCTGAAAACAGGCGAACTCATCGAGGCTCTGATAACGAAGTTCGCAGTGAGGAATGACGAAGACGGCAGCGACGTGTGCATGGCGACCGTGATACGAGACATCACCGATCTTGTAAGCAAGCAACGCGAAAATGAAATGTTGCAGCAGCAGTTGTTCCAATCTAAAAAGCTTGAAGCTATCGGCACGATGACGGGAGGCGTGGCTCACGATTTTAACAATATGCTGGCCGTAATTATGGGCACGTGCGACATTGCCTTAGCTCAGCATCCGGACGCGCCCGGCGCCGACCGGTTTCATAAAATCAAAGATGTAACTAAACGAGCAAAAGAACTCACAATGAAGCTTCTCACTTTCTCTCGAAAAGAGAAACTCAACGTTCGGCCTGTTTCTGCGGACGCGTTAATCAACGACCTTGTCGACATTCTATCCAGAACCATTCCGATAAGCGTAAAGGTGAAAACCGACACGCAAATCCCGTCTCCGGTGGTGAGCGTAGATTCAAATCAAATCAATCAAGCCCTGCTGAATGTCTGCATAAACGCCTCAGACGCCATGATGGGAGCGGGAGAGATCCTGATATCATGTTGCGTGATCAACATTGATGTTAAGGAATTAGGAGAAGTCGAACCTGTTCTTTCTCCCGGCGATTACTGCCGCATTTCCATAACCGACTCCGGCCACGGCATGGACGAAGAAACGCTTTTAAAAGTTTTCGAGCCTTTTTTCACAACCAAAGAAGTCGGAAGCGGCACCGGACTGGGATTGTATATAGCTCACGGCATAATCACGAACCACAACGGGCATATTAGAGTCGAAAGCAGACCCGGCAAGGGAACCACCGTTACCATGCTGCTTCCTGTGGCAGGGGCGGAAGAAACCTTCGTCTCCGACACTTTCCAGCCTGTCTACGATAACAAAAGCTGTTCCATACTCTTGATTGACGACAACACAGACTTCCTTTCTATGACGTCTCGCCTTTTGCGAGTTTCTGGCTGTTCGGTGGTTACCGCGTCATCCGGCGCCGAAGGCGTGGATTATTTTAGAATGAATCATTCTGAACTGGACGTCGTTATATTGGATATGATAATGCCTGAAATGGACGGTTCCGAAGTTTTTGATGAACTGAAAAAAATC
>JAKQBV010000236.1 GCA_029573925.1 bacterium | reverse complement strand
CCCGCCACCGCCGCCGCGCTCTTGAACCTCGCTGCCCGCTGCGCCGCGACGGCCGTGCTGCTCACCTGTTCTATCTCCTTGCCGCGCGCGTTGCGTTTCAGCCAATCGGCGCACTGTTCCAGAGCCTTCGGGTGCGTATATATCTTTTTGATTTCCTTGAAGTTGTCGTGTTTTGCCATCAGGTTGAGGGAGATTTCGCTGTAAATCTCGCCCACCGCCGCCAGCGGAGTCGTCGCCAGCCTGTCGAGGGTGTTGTTGACCGCGCCCTCGTTCGAGTTCTCGAACGGGACCACCCCGAAGTCGGCCAAGCCCTTTTCGACGTCGTCGAACACCATGGAGATGTCCTCGCAGGGGCGTTCGATGACGTTGGAGCCGAATTTTTTCAGGGCGGCGGCGTGGGAAAACGTCGCGCGCGGGCCGAGAAACGCCACCGTCGGGAGCTTCTGAAGGCCCCGGCAGGCGGAAAGAATCTCGCGCCAGACCGCCTCGATGCGCGCCTCGTCCAGCGGCCCTTCGTTAAGCTCCGCAAGACGCGCAATTATCTTTTTCTCTCTAGCCGGGTCGTAATTAGTTCTCTTGAACCGGGCCGTTTGCAAGGCAAGCTCCGCCCGCTCAGACAACAGCCTTAGAATCTTCTCGTCGACGGCGTCGATCTGCCGCCGGATATCCGACTTGCCCATTTAGCCCTCCGGCCGCTCCGCCGCTCCGGACCGGGAAACTGATTTCATCCCGCGCCCCTTGCGCGCTCGGCTTCCACAGATTCTAGCAATTCCCGCCCCCCGTGTAAACGCGCTTTCCGAGTCTAGTCAATATTGCGGCACGCAAATATCGGCGTAGTTGTTTTTAAGGTGTTCTTAGGGATTCCTAATGTCGGATTAGGCTCGAAAACGCGTTCAGCTTTTTGGTTGTCTGCTTTCGAGGTCCGCTTTCCGGACGGCTTCCGTTTTTTCGGAGCGTTCAGCGTTGATGCGGTCGCGTTCGCCTTGAAGCTGAGCCTCAAGTTCGGGGATAAGTTGCCGTATCTCTTCTTGAGAGAACTGGGACTCGGCTTCGCGCAGCCGGGCGGACACTTTTAGCTCGATCTCCGCAATGAGGGCGTCGTACTCCCTGTTTATGTCGCGTATCTGCTGTTTGGCTTCTTTTGAAAGCTCGGTCGGGTCGTCCTGAGGGACGATGTCCTTGGTTTTTTCGAGAGCCAGTTCGAGAGCTGATTTCATAATCGGGCCTCCCGCCGGAGAGCGTTTCCCGGCGCACATAAGTTTATGAACTTTTCCGCAAAACGACAACGACTTCGCCGATGTTTCACCTGCCGCCGAAAACGGCCCCGCCGAAGTAGAGTATGGCGTAAGGAGTGGAGTCGGCGAGGGTGAGGTCGCGGTTGGAAGGGGCGATGCCGCCTGTTCCGCAGAATATTTTCAGTCCTCGTTCGGGCTTGGGCGTAAGTTTGTCTATCGCGGCGGTCATGCAGATTCTGCGTCCGGCGACCTTCACCTCAGCTTCTCCGGCTGCTGCTCCCTCGTTGGCCAGCTTGTCCAGAGTGTAAAGCCCGCTGAGGTTGAGCGCGGGCAGATGGGCCATGAACCCGGAAGTGTTATCGATGGAGCTTCTGCTGGGCCTGAAGCGAACGTCGTCGGGGATGTAGCCGACGATGAGGGCGGCTGCCCCGATGTTGGTGAACGACTGGAATACGGCGCGGGTCTCTCCGCAAACCATCAGAGAGGAGCCGTTGTGTCCGGCCTCCGCCCCCAAGATGTCCAGCGAGGCGGGGATATCGCTATCCTCGCCGTCGGAGGTTATCGGAGTCAGGAGGGCGGGGCGGAAGTCATCGAGTTTGGGAAGCTGTATGACCTCGTTGCCGACCTCGTCTGCGGCGCGTATGAAGAATTCGGCCTCGCCCGCCGGGATGGATTCTGCGACGGTCGTCCACCACAAGGGCCTTGCGGGGTCGGGAGACATCGGGATATCCGCCGGTTTCAATTCTCCTCCCGCGCGGATGGCGAACACGCGCGCGGATTTGACTTTGAACTTGCTGATTTCCGGGTCGACCCATATCTTGGCGGATACTGCCACCGTGCCGGGGGCGGTTCCGGGAGAGAGCGAGACTTCCAAGATGTCGGGCGGGACGTCCTGAAGGTTGTTTCCGAAAGCTTGAGGGATGTTGTTGAAGATGGAGTCGGGCATCTGCTGGGCGCAGGCCGTCGAGGCTGTCAGAGCCGCCGCCGCAACGGCGGACAATATTGTTTTCGCAAATTTTTTCATTTTTTCAGTCCGAGAATTTTTTTGATTTGGTCGACGCTCGCGGAGTCCGCCGGGAGAGACATTGAAGCGAGCGCGGCGGACGCGTTGGAGAATGCGCCTAGCCCTTTTTCAAGCGCAGGGGCGACTTCCGCCGCGAACATGGGCGACAGTTCCGCCGCCGGGAGCGCGGATGAATAGCTGTTCAGCAACTCGCGCAGCCTCGCCGCCGAGCTTTCCGCTTTCGAGGCGTCGGATAGCGATTCGAGCAGAGCGGGAATTTCGGCGATATTAGACGGAGAAACCTTCTCGCCCTTTATAAGCAGGGCCAGCAGAAGCGCGTCTCCCGCCGGTTGCCCGCCCGCGATTATCTCTGACGCGCGGCGGATAGACCGCGCCGGGTCGTACGCTTCCGGGTTCCACCCGTAGTCAGCGACTGTGGAATCGACGAAGCGGGACATCTTGGCGCGGGAGTCGTCGGCGAATCCGTAAGGGTTGTTTAGATAGCTTGAAGTCAGCTTGTAGATGTCCGGGTCGCGCCGTTCGACCGGGCCGAGGGGAGACCAGTTGTCGCCGATGGCGGGCGGACGCCCGACTAGCTTGATGAACTCTCTTACGTCGTCGGCGGGGATGGAGTTCGACACTATGTCGCGTCCCGTCCAGCCGATGTCTATGTCCGGGTGCAGCTTTTCGCGCACGATGCGCATGTAGTCCGTCGGCGTCCAGCCCCAGTATTGGTTGGGCACGAAGAACAGCTTCACGTCCCTGTCGCGCTCGCGAAGCGCGTCGAGCAGCTTGTTCGTCACTTCAACTTCCGCTTCCGCTATGTTCTTGTACGCCGCTCTGTCCGCGGGAGTTGATAGATAGGGAAGCACATCGTCGAAGAATATGCCGAACCGCCTGACGCCTATTTCCTGCATCCGGGCGTACTTTGCGGCGAGGGCCTCGAACTCCGCCGGGTCGGAATACTCCATAGACATGGCGGGGGAAAGAGAATAGGCGAATTCGACATGGTTGCGGGCGCTCGCTTCGACGTACTGCTTGAACCATTCCATTTCTTCGTCGGGATGGGGGGCGCGCCACCTGCGCCTGAAATACATGCCTTCCTTCGGCGCGTATATAAAAGAGTTCATTTTCATCTTGCCCGTCCACTCGATGATGGCGAGGCGTTTCTCATGCGACCACACGCTGTAGCCGCCTTCGAGAACTCCCCTGTACGAGAAAGCCGGGAAATCAATCACTTCGCCCGCCGCGATGACCGGGCTGGATGTGTTCTTGGCGATAAGCTGCTCAAGCGTCAGCGCGGCGTAGAAAAACCCCGCGCCCGTCCGGGCCGATATCTTTATCTCCACCCTGTCTCCCGCCGAGACTTCAATACGGTATCCCTCTTGGCGGAAAACGGTCTCGTGTTCCGGGCCGCCGAACGCGAAGTAGATGATGCCGGAGCCAGTAGCCGGAGATGTAGAGATTCCATTTTTGCCGAGCGCTTCCGAGAGGTAGTCGAGCGCCTGAGAGCCGACAAGTTTCTCGTCGGCGTCGATCTCGAAAGACGAGGGCGCGGATATCCAGCCCGTCAGGCATGCCCGTTGAGGAGCCGGGTAAATTACAGCCGCGGCGTCTATGGCGCATTCCGACGCCGCAGTCGCGCTCGCGGGCGCCGATGTAATCGCCGTAGCGATGACAATCGCCGCGACCAAAGCGATTCTTGATACGTTCTGTTTTACTTTAATCATGATGATTTCTCTGCCCCGCCGAGGTTTCTTCTGCCGATGAAACCCGCTGATGTCTAAAAACGCCAATCAATAAGATAGGTTGAAGCCTGTCGGTGTGTCAAATAATTTGCCCGGCAAGCGTTTTGACTTTTATGGAAAGTCCGTATATTATTTTTTCTCATGAAAATTAAGAGCCTATTGATTGCGTTGACGGTTGCTTTTTTTGCGGCGGCGTCCTTTGCGACGGCTGAGAGCGCCGAAGCGCCGGGAGCGTCTGTTTTCATAGATGATTCATCGATAATCAAGAACCTTGTCATACTGTGCGACGGCGGGGGAATGCGGTTTTCGCTCGCTGCGGCTGCCCCGCAGGGCGTGCGCAGGCTCGAACTTCTCTCCGGCAGTTCCATCGTCGCCGCAAAGGAATGTTACGGCTCTGAGATGTGCAGGATGACGGGCATCGTGAGCTTGACCTCTCTGTCGAGCGGCGTCGTTACCGCCGTCGCAAGCGACAAATCCGGGCGCGAGCAGCGCGAGCGCGTCCGCCTCAACGTCGAAAATAGCGACCCGAAAGTCTACATGATAACCTCAATGCCGATGATGGAAGGTTTTGCGCCCGCTATCATGGCTGAAGGAGAGCAAGAGGGCAGGAACGCCCCTGAAGCCGCAAAACCCGACGAAAAACAGCCACCGGCTATTTCTGGAGAGCTTTCCTCCGCTGTCAAAGGTCCGGATATGTCCGCGACCATAAAAAAGAACGGCTCCAACGACTACACCATTTCAATATTCGCACGCGACGACTCCGGCGTGAACTTCATCCAGATACTTGAAAATGGCTCTTTTTACGATGTGGAGAGATGCGAAGACAAGAAGGAATGCGGTTTCACAAAAAACGTCAAAAACAGAAAACCCGGAAGAAATTCCTATCTTATAAAATCGATGAACAGCAAAGGCGCGCTCTCGTTTCAGGAAGAATTTCTGGTGTTCACAGCCGCAGAATAACGCAATGCTTAAGGGAAAACTTTTGAAAAAGTTTTCCCTTAAAATCCCTTTCAAAACATTTCATGTTAGCGCCAAAGGCAGAGCTTCGCTTCCGCTTTCGGCGCTTATAGTGTAAAAAAGATATTGGTAGAGTTTTCTTTAAGAATCTTCTTCTTAAACATTTTCACAGGAGCGACGGGACGAGACGCGCCAGCGTCTCGTCCCGTCGCGCAAGGAAAAGTTTGAAGGATTTTCAAGGAAACTTTTTAAAGTTTCCTTGAACCTCCGGAGGCGCTTTTAAGGGCGTGTCGATTGATGGAGAGCTTTTGAAAAAGTTTTCCTGTCTGCGGGAAAAACTCCGGGGATAAGGATCATCGGCTGAGAGCGCCGCCGAGTCGTTCGATTCCGGCGATATGGTCGTAGTGGCAGTGCGTGCCGAGCACGACGGCGATGTCCTCAGGTCTCGCGCCGAGCGAGGCGAGGATGCCGAGCAGCTTATTGTGAGCCTTGCCGCTGCCGCACTCGACAAGCGCCGGAGCGTCGCCTATCACCAGATACGCCGAACTGTCGTAATGATGCGTCAGCTCCGAATCAGCGACTCGATATAAGTTTTCATGCATTCTGTCATATGCGAGTTCTTTTTTCATCATTCCTCTTATCGGCTTTCGCCGAAAATTTCACACCAATCGCGGTCGCAATAAACAACCTTTCCTCAAACATTTGTTCACAGGGCGAAGTTGCCGTCCGCTGCTGTTATAATAGGCGGTATGAAAGCGATGTTCGTGTGCATGGGAGCCGAGAACCTCGGCGTTGAATATCTGGCGGCAGAAGCGAGGGCAGCCGGCCACGAGGTTTCTCTGGCGTTCGACCCGGCGGTGTTCGGCGGCCAGCTAATGTGGGACATCCCGACGCTGGCCCGGCGGTTGGACTTGAGGAAAAAAATCGCCGCGCGCGCGGCGTCGGAAAAACCTGATGCCGCGGCCTTTTCATGTCTGTCCGGAAACTACGCTTGGGCGCTGGCGGCGGCGGGCGAAGTGAAGGCGGCCTCGCCCTCGACGAAGATATTTCTGGGCGGGCCGCACCCGACGGCGGTTCCGGAGAGGGCCGCCGCCGAGCTTGTGGCGGACGCGATAGCGGTAGGCGAGGCGGACGCGACATTCGTCCAGATGTTGGAGCGGGCGGGGGAAGGCCCGCGCGCCGTCGGCGATCCTCCGCCGGGCGTGTGGGAAAAACTTCCGGGCGGCGGGATCGCGACCGGCGGCCCGCCGCGCCTTGTCTCCGATTTGGACTCCCTGCCGTTCCCAGCGAAGGACTTGTTCTACAAGCGCGTCCCTTCGCTCCAGAGCCATTACATGATAATGTCCGCGCGGGGATGCCCGTACAACTGCTCGTACTGCTATAAAAGCCTAGAGGCGCACTGCGCGCCCGGCTCCAACCCCGTGCGCCGAAGGTCTCCGGAAAACACCCTGCAAGAGTTGCGCGAGGCGAAAGCTCGCTGGCGACTCCGCATGGTTGTCTTCAGGGACGACGTGTTTACGCTCAACCGCAAGTGGCTGGAACGGTTCACCGAGGGATACCGTCGGGAAGTCGCGCTGCCATACTTCTGCTACACGCATCCAGCCGCGCTCGACGCCGGGACCGCCGACCTGATAAAAGAGGGCGGGTGCTCGTTCGTCACCATCGGCGTGCAGTCCGCCGACGAAACGCAGAGGAGAGAAATCCTCAACAGGAAATACACCAACGACCAAGCGAGGCGCGCTGTAGCCCTGCTCAAGGAGCGAGGCATAACGGTGTCCGTCGACCACATAGCGGGCATCCCCGGAGACACGGAGGAAAAGCTGATGGACGCCGCCCGGTTCTATAACGAAATGAGACCGGACAGGCTGCTCACGTTCTGGCTGACATACTATCCGGGCACGCGAATCATGAAGACGGCGCTCGAAACGGGCGCGATAACGGAAAAGGACAAAGAAAGGATAGAATCCGGCGGCGCGGGACACAGATATAGCGGGGGCGGCGCGGGACGCTTGACCCCGGCAATGAAGAGGATGCCCGCTGTCATGGCTCTTGCCTCCATACTGCCCAAGCGGATGGCGGCGCGGTTTCTCAACAGCCCGTTGCGGCGGCTAGTCCCGGCATCGTTCGCCGCGCACAACATTCTGCTGTTCGTCAACGCGATAAAAATAAAAGACCCTTTTTTTATATACAATATTTGGTTTTTTCTGTCGCGCAAGCGAGTTCCGTGACGGGGCGCGGCGGGGTGTTCCAGAGGGCTTGTTAAAAATTTCACAAAGTTAAAAACCACTTAACAACATTTAAATATTTCCTTGCGCGGGTTTTTTCGAAAGCATAAAATCTATTTAGAATCGGCGAGTTTTCTGCCGTTTCATTGACAAATAAAGACTTAACCACAGGGGCTGACATACGGAGAGGTAGAAACCGCTCTTTTTTTGTTGCCTCTAAGGCCGGAAAGCAATGAACAAACAAGTGATAAGCGAGATTCAGGGCACTACTGTGCTCGTTGTGGACGACGATGTGGATTTCACCGAGATGATGCGCAATCAGCTCGAACACATCGGGATGAAGGTTGTAGGAGTGGCGCACAACGGGCCGGACGCGCTTGACATGATAAAGGAGCGCGACCCCGGACTTGTGATGCTGGACATCAGGATGGAGGGAATGGACGGGATAGAAGTCGCCAGAATCATCAACAGGACAGAGCCTCGTCCGGTGATGTTTCTGTCGGCGCATCCGGAGTACGCCCCCGGAGCGCGGGACACCGGGGTGTTTACCTACCTCGTCAAGACCTCCAGCATTGAGAAGATGGTTCCGTCGATAGTAATGACGCTGAACCACTTCCGGGAGATGTCCGCGCTGAAAGCTATGATGGAGAGCATGCGGGAGTCGGTGGAGAACGAAAGCGCGATCAACAGCGCGGCTGGCAGGCTGATGGACACAAAGGGAATCACGCGGGAAAGGGCGATGGAGGAAATAAGAAAGAGATGCAGAGAATCGAACAGGCCTTTGGCGGACGTGGCAAAAGAACTGGCGGAAGGATGAGCGCGGCCGGACGGCCGGAGCGGGTGGCGCCATGAGGAACAAAACCAGCGATACGCCTAAAGGAACTGAAGACGGAATGAAAATGGACTTCAGGCTCGAACCAATCAAGCGCGTCATCCGGGCGTCGTTTCCCGACCTTGACATATCAGTGGTCGACAACGCGCGGGACGATGTGGGCGGCGTGCTGTACGTCAGGAACGCCCCCAGCGAGTTTGCCTCTTCTATGGGCCTGTCCATGGATTTCGTGATGGTTCCTCTGGACGACAGAAAGATGTCCGAATTTCTGGTCGTGCCGATACCGGAGCAGGACCCCGAGGCTCCGCCCTCGCCTGCGGTCATCCGGTTCTAGCGCGTCCGGCACGGGGAGGTAATTATGCAACCCGCAAACAAGATTCTTATTGCCGACGATGACGACGATTTTAGAATTCTGCTGAAGGATTTTCTAAGCGAACAGGGGTTCCATGTGGTGGAGGCATCGGACGGGGGAGAGGTCTTCGACAAAACCTTGGCTGAAAACCCGGACATCGTGCTTCTTGATATCATGATGCCCAACCGCAACGGTTTCGACATCTGCCGCGACATCAAAAAGGACGTCCGCACGCGGAAAAGCGTGGTGGTTATGCTTTCCTGCAAGTCCGGCCTGACCGACAAGCTTTCGAGCTACGTGGCGGGAGCCCAGCGCTATATCGGAAAACCATGCGACCTCGACGAAGTCAAGGACTGCCTTAAATCCGTTCTGCGGCAGCGCCAGATTTCAACCATGCAGTTCGAAGAAGACCAGCGACAGGTCTGATCTTTTCATAACAACTCGCGCATTTTCATCCGTTTTTGGAGAATTATAGAGAAACTTATGAATGAGCTTCTCTTTGAACTCGAATCCTAATGATGATTCGGGCTAGACCCGCATTGGTAAAAAACATGGGTTAATGTTTTTTCTTGCGATACGCGCCGAATGAGGAAGCGAAGCTCCGCATTCGGCGCCGGAATGAAATGTTTTGAAAGAGATTTTAAGAAAAACTTTTTAAAAGTTTTCCCTTAATCGCGACTGCGCGCGATTCGTGAATGGCTCCTACAAAAACAAGCTCCTGATTATCAACAGAATAAAAGTTTTCCCATAATTCAACCTTAACCATGCGCTCAGCGTTTCGCTCTAATCCAGTTCGAACATGCGGCGCGCGTTTTCCCTGAAGACGCCGCGAAGAAACGCGTCGTCGAAGCCTCTGTGTTTCAGTCCGTCCACAGCTTCTGAGAAGTCGTAGGGGATGTTGGGAAAATCGCTTCCGAAAACAATGCGGTCGGCGAAAGGCAGCAGCCTTTCGTCGGGGAGGGCGAACGCGGAGTCGAAGACCTTTGCGTCAACGAAAATCATCGCCGTGTCCAGATGCAGGTTCGGGAATTTTTCCATCATGGCGAGAGCCTTTTCAAAATCGAACCCGCCCATGTGGCAGAGGATTGTTTTAAGCTCAGGGATATCGGAAAGAAGAGCCTCAAGGTCGTCTAGGCTGGTAAACTCGTTGGGATAAGGGGCGGTTCCGGCGTGGACGACGAACCATTTGCCGCGTTCGGCCATAAGCTCGAAGACGGGATACATATCAGGCTGATTAATCGGGCGGCAGGAGACGAGAGGCTGCATCTTTAGGCCCCGGAATCCCCAGTCGTCGAACCAGAGCGCGGCCGCTTCGAGGTTGCCCGGCTCTCCGGGCAGAAGAGAGCCGAAGGGGATGGAGCCTTGTTGCCGCGCGGCAAAATCGCGGGTCCATTCGGCGAGGCTGTCCCTGACGCCGGGTTTGTGCGGATAGTTGAGAACGGTGAAATGAGACGCGCCGAATCCGCGAAGAACGTCCGCCAGAAAATCGGGGTCGCCCTTGTAGTTTATCCGCCAGTTGTGAGTTTCAAAAAAGTCCCACACCGCGCTGAACATGCGAGGCGGAAAGAAATGCGCGTGCGCGTCCACAAATCCGCCGGGAAAGAGACTCGATGTAGATTCCGCTCCGTTCATATCCTCCGCCTTCCGGATGAGCGCGCGCGGCTTTCCGCCGCGACCCTTTCGAACATGTCCGCGTATTCGGAAGCCATTTTTTCGATGGTGAAAAGGCGGGCGCGGCGCGCTCCTTTTTCAATGAGACTCTCCCGCAGTCCCGGCTCGGCAAGCGCTCTGGCTATGCCGTCTGCGATGGCCTGCGGCTCAGGGGCGACGACAATCGCGGCGTCGCCCACCACTTCCGGCAGCGAAGCGGCGTTCGAGCAAACGACAGGAGCTCCCATAGCCATAGCTTCGAGAGGCGGATAGCCGAAGCCCTCGTATTTAGAGGGATAGACGAAGACGGAGCATCCGGCGGCTAGGGCCGCAGCTTCCGCGTCGCCGACGTATCCGACGAAAACGACATCCGGCGAGCAGCAAAGCTCGCGCGCGATCTCTGACAGCCGCTCGAACTCGCCCGACTTCGCGCCCGCCACCGCCAGCTTGTGTCTATTACGCAACTCAAGCGGCAGAGCGGCGAAAGCCCTGACGAGCGCGCCGACGTTCTTCGACGCCCTGAGATGTCCCAGATAGAAGATATATCCGCGCGGAGTCAGACCAAATTTCGCCGCCGCCGCCGCTATCTTGGCGGGGTCTTTCTCCGGCCCGGAGCCTTCTCGCAGTCCGGGATAAATCACCTGTATCTTTGCCTCGTCCACTCCGGCGCGGGCGATCTCCTTTTTCGAGAACTCCGAATCGGTGGCAACGCGGGAGGCTTTTGCGGCGTACGCCGGGAGCATGTTGGAGAGGTAGAATTTTTTCGCCGCCGCCGCCGCGCCTTTTTCGGGCATCTTTATGGGAATGAGATCGTGAACGGTGATGACCGCCGGGCAAGGAGCGGTCAGCGGGCATTTATGGTATATGGAGTAGTAAACGTCGATATTGTCGCGGCGCAGAGCGCGCGGAAGCAGAAGTTGGTCCCAGAGGACAGTGGGGCTGTCCGGCAAAATGCGGGCCTGCGCCTCCTTCGGGAAAAAACCGTCCGTCGGTTTCCGACGCGCGTAAAGGAAAAGAGAGATGTCGGGCCGTTCGGATGAAATCCAGCCGATGAGACCCTTAAGGATGCGCGCCATGCCTGTGGCGCCGCTGCCCTCGAATTCGCGGCAGTCAATGCCCAGCCTCATGATTCGGAGTCTCCGTTCGGAGCGCCGCCGCGCCTTCCCGTCCTGCGGCTCGACATCTCTCTAAACCGCCGCCAGTCGTCCTTGTCCGGCCTTCGGAAGTACGGCCCTTCGTCCTGCTGCGGGACAGGTTTTGCGCGGCCTGCGGCTATTAGCGCCGCCGCCTCCGCCGCCGCTTCCGCCCCGGCTGGCGCGAGCTTCTTTTCCATGCTCGCGATGTCGTCCCAATCCTCGATGGCGACTTTTTTCTGAACGATTATTCCCCCTGTGTCTATCCCCCTGTCGAGCAGGTGGGCGGTCACTCCTGTTTCCTTCTCGTTGTGATACAGCGCCCAGAACACCGGGGCCGGCCCTCTGTATTTCGGCAGAAGGCTCGAATGCAGGTTGAACGCGCCGAGTCGCGGTATGGCGATTGTTTTCTCAGCGAGTATCTGGCTGAACGTGCTCGTTATCAGGATGTCAGGCGCGAGCGACCTTATCAGTTCGGATGACGCGTCGCTATTAATGTCTTCAACGACAAAGTGCGGTATGCCGGCGCGGGAAAGAAAATTTTCGAGTTCAGGCATTACGAGTTTCGATTTTATTTTTGCGGCTATCTTTCGAAAAATGAAGCGCGCTCCGTACTTGGCGACGAGCGCGAGGGGATCATCTAGTTTAACCGAGCCTTTCGAGGAAGAAACGACTCCGGCGACGACATGGCCGTCCCTAATCAGGCGCGACAGATGGATATCCTTGTTTCTTGAGTCGGCGTTGGTGAGAAAGACGATTCTGGCGCTGCTCATGGTCTCGCTTTCGCGCGCGCCGCGCGCGGGGACTGAGCTGAAGCCGCGCTCCGGGAGACGTTTGCAGGGTTCCCGGAGCGCGGCGGCTCCGGCGCGGTAGAATTAAAAACCTGCGGGCCGCCCGCGAGGCGGCCTTCCCTCACTGCCACACGCCGTAGTGCACGCGGGATTTCGCGAATCTCGCCTTAGGGTATTTATCTTCCGCCGGATGCCCGACCGCCACTATGGCGAACGGAACTATGTTTGCCGGCATGCAGAAAAGTTTTTTCACGGCCTTCATTTTGTCCGCGTCAGGGTACACGCCTAGCCACGCCGCGCCGAGGCCCTTGGAGTTCGCCGCGACCAGCATGTTTTGAGTCGCCGCCGCGCAGTCCAGTTGCGCGGTGTTCTTGTGAACTTCCAGAGTCTTGTCGTAAGCGACCACTATGGCGAGCGGGGCTTGCTTGAGCATCGGGCCGTGCTTCTGAGCGTCCGCCGCGGCGGCCAGCGTCTCTTTGTCCGTTATCACCATGAAATACCACGGCTCCTGTTTCCCGGTGGATGGCGCGCTCATCGCCGCTTCGAGCAGATACCTTATGTCCTGCTCGCTCACCGCGTCCGCTTTGAATTTCCTTATAGTCCTTCTCGTAAGTATCGCGTCCATGACAGCCTCCTCATTTTCCGCGCCTTGCGCGGCATAGTATTATTTTCCCGTATTCTACCATAATCGGTTAAAATACTAACAGCGCTCTATGAGACGAAGTTCCCGCAGGTGATGAAAACAGACGGAGCCGAGAGGGATATGGGAAAACCCGAAACGCTGGTCGTCATGGTGGTCGCCGGGATAGGAGATCTCGTTCTGGCGACGCCGGCGTTGCGCGCGCTCAGGCTCGGGCATCCCGACGCGGCCATACACCTCATGACGAATTCGCAGGCCCTCCCGCTGGCGAAAAACCTCCCCTATGTTTCCAAAGTCTGGCCGTTCCCGGTGCGCGACATCATACGAGATAGAAAGAACATGCTGGCCGGAGCGGCGACGCTGGCGCGGCTGCGCGCGCTCAAGCCCGACGTATGCGTCAACCTTTTCAAAGTCAAATCGAAAGCCGGCGCGACCCGCATGAAAGCCGCTTTCGCCGCTATTGGAGCATCCGTACGCGTCGGACACGACTCTTTTGGCTTCGGCTCCTCCCTCACGGTGAAGGCCCCCGAAGACTTTTTCATAGACCGCCACGTCTGTGAATCCATGCTCGAAATGGCGAAGCTCGCGGGCGGAATTCCGGACGGCGCGGGGCCGGATGTGTTCTGGGACCCCGAAAGCGAGTTGAAATGGCGCGGTTTTTTCGATGAACTGAGCGAAGGCGGCGCGCAGGTGGTGGGCATAAATCCGGGAGGAGACAGACGGACTAAGAGGCTGGGGGCGGACAAGTTCGCGGCAGCCGCCGACGCCGTAGCGAGGGAACGAGGGGCCTCGGTGGTCGTGTTCGGCGGGCCCGGAGAAGAAGCCGCCGCCGCCGCAGTTTGCTCTCTGGCAACTCACGCCGCCCCGGCGAGCTTGGCCGGCAAGCTCTCCCTGTCCGACCTCGCGCACGCGCTCGGCAGAACCGACCTGCTGATAACAACCGACAGCGGGCCGATGCATATCGCAGCCGCCGCCGGGGCGAGCGTCGTCTGCGCGTTCGGCCCGGACGACCCGCGACTCACCCGGCCCGTCGTCCCGGAAGGCCGTTATCGCGTCATTAAACTCCACCGCGACTGCTCCCCGTGCTTCAAGAGCGACTGCGAGCGCCCTTCCTGCATGGAAGACATCCCGGCGGAAGATATAGCGCGCGCGGCGGTCGAGCTGCTCGACATCAGGCGCGCGGCGCGGGAGTCTGCCGAACAATGACGAAAAAAATCAAAGTCCTGCGAGTCATCACCCGGCTCGACCTCGGCGGCTCGGCGGTCCACGCCGCGCTTCTGGCGAAACTGCTGGATCCTTCGCGCTATGAGACGCACTTCATCTGCGGTTCCGTCAATCAGCTCGACGAGCGAGAGATAGAAGAGATTCGCGGAGCGTGCGCGAGCTTCCGCGTCGAGCCTCTGTTGCGCAGGGAAATCGAGCCTTTGAACGACCTGCGCGCGCTGTTTTCGCTGACGCGCTTTATGCGCCGCGAGAGGTTCGACATCGTCCACACGCACACGTCCAAAGCTGGATTCGTGGGCCGCGCGGCGGCCCGGCTGGCCCGCGTCCCGGTTGTCGTCCACAGCACCCATGGACACGTCTTTTACGGATACTTCGGCCCGCTCAAATCCAAACTGATAGTTGCCGCGGAGAAACTAGCCGCGCGCGTCACCGACCGCGTCCTTTGCCTCGCTCAGTCGGAAATCGAAGACCACCTGAAACTCGGCGTCGGCGCAAGAGACCTCTTCGAAGTCCACATCAGCGGAGTGCCGATAGAAAAGTTTGCCAAGCCCGCCGAGCCGCGCGAGAGGGTCCGCGCCTCGCTCGGAGTCCCGGCGGACTCCCCCGCCATCGCCATCGCCGCGCGCCTCGACCCCGTCAAGTCCGTCGGCCACGCCGTTCAAGCCTTC
>JAKQBV010000232.1 GCA_029573925.1 bacterium | reverse complement strand
ATCTCCCTTGACCGAGCGTTTTATGCCGTTCAGAACGGAGCGATTGGCTTCCAGCATATCGGCTTTCTGTCCAGTGTCTCTCCACCAACCGTTCAAAACATGCGGCATAACAGATAGACCGCTTTTCAGCATGTGGCTGATGGTGTCGGTGATTTCCAATTCTCCTCGGGCGGAAGGTTTTATCGAATTCGCCGCACTAAAAACATTCTTGTCAAAGATATAAATACCGCAAACGGCAAGATTCGATTTGGGTTTCTTGGTTTTTCCACAAGGCTTACAACGCGACCCTTTGACACCTCAGCGACTCCGAAATGCCATGGTTCATTAACAGGCGTCAATGTTATTGCCGCATTAGGCCTATTCTTTTTAAAGTCGTCAACGAACTTCTTTATACCCTCTTCTATTAAGTTGTCGCCTAAATAAAGAGCGAAATCATCTTCTCCGACAAAGTCTTCCGCGCACAACACAGCGTGCGCTATCCCTTTTTGCTCCTCCTGAATGACATATTCAAACTTCATTTTCCAGTATGATCCGTCTCCCAAAACAGGTTCCAGATCCTTGCGATTGTCAGGGCTTACCACGAACCCCAATTGTTTTATACCAGCAGTTCGCATCGCCTCAATCGCGTAATGAATCACAGGTTTGTTCGCTACAGGAACAAGCATCTTAGGGGTCGAATATGTTATCGGCCTCATCCGGGTTCCTTTGCCAGCGCACAGAATCAAACCCTTCATTTCTCAATTCCGCCGTTCTTTTAGTCTGTGTATTTATATATGAAAACAACCCCTCGCGCAAGGATATTTCTATGTCTTTTCAATCCTCATTAATAATTGTCTTTTATCAACTAAAATCGCGCTCAATTCAAATATTGGTTGTGTTTACTCGATGTTTTATTCCCGATGGAATAAAATATTCGTTCGAAGCGACTAATAATAAAAGGTTACAGGGCATATTGTTTTTGAACACGGATGATTTAGCGCAATAGAAATCCGGGATAATTCTAAAGCGATGCTTTCGGCGCGAGTTATTGATGTCGACTAATTCAATTTAGGCGAGAGACGCGTCAGCGTCGGATGTTCATGATTGGGATTGTTGCCCCATGGACAGGCATTCTTCAACGTGTCATTTTTTGTGCGAGGCATGACTATCCATTCATTTTTTGACATAAGTTCAGCTTGTTGCGCCAAGTGCGGAGAGCCTTTGAATACATCCGAGTCAATCTGTCCTTTCGGAGTGACCATCGCATGAACGGAGCGGTCTCCGCCCACCAAGTGCCCATGCGCGAAAGACGAGCCGAAATCACAAATAACCTTGCCGCGCAATTCGGGTATGTCTTCTTCAGGAACATCGCCGTACATGCTGTCTCTGGAAATTTTCAAATCGGTGTCCATCGAATTTACGAACATATATGCCATAAAGAGAGTCCTAATCTGCTCGGTTCCACCGGGCAAAGGAATGAATTTCCCGCCTTGGACGATTACGTGAATATCTCCCCAAGGAACTTCGACAGTGCCGTACAGATCAATCATCTTGTTTGCGGTTTTTTTAAGGTCGGCCACGTATATTTCCATATCTGAATATGTCGGAGAGTAGTCCGCCCTGAACCACGGCAGGTCCGTATATCTGCGAAAGTGATACATGGCGGACATTCCGGGTTCTGATACGTCAGCCCGACAATTCCATTCAGATAATATATTGTGAAGTTTAACCACATTCGGGTCGGATGTTGTTCTGATAGCTTTGTCGCCGTGTTTTTTCCATCCTTTTTTTATGGCAGTCATGAAGTCTCTTGAATCGACGGACAGAGTGTCATAGACAAGTTTTAATCGCAAGTCGTCGAAATCATAAACATCGCCTGAACAGAGAATTTCACGAAGTCTTAATCCTCTGGCCGTGTCGTCTAATGTTGTGGGAACAACATGGTTGGGTATCCATGCTGGTCTTGCGAATCTTGAAGAATCGCATCCTGCCGCGTACCACGGGGCGTTGTTCGCGTTGGCAACCACCCCGCCCCTTGGATTCAACACATAAGGCAGTTGAAAATTCGGGTCTCCAAGCTTCCAGTACTTGCCTGTCCAGTCCGTCCAGATATTAGTTCCTTCGACTGGGACGGAAGAATCATAGCTTGTCAGCGGATTGTGATCTCCAGCTCTTACTGGAATTGCTCCTAGATACATGTACGAAATATTGCCTATGCTATCTGCTGAAACTTCTGATTTGAAAGCGACATAAGGTCGCTTATTGATTTGATAAATGTCATGGACATTCTCCGCCCATGGCCTTCTGACTCTTTGAGTTATGACTTTGAGTGGAGCTCCGGGATCATCTTTTGCGTCGAGAGTCGCTAATCGCAACGCAAATCCATCAGATGAAGTTCCCGGTTGGAAATCTTTCATCCATCCATTTTCAGTAAAATACAGCGTTTTCTTTTTCGGCGTTCCATTTTTCACTTTAAAAACAACTTCCTTCTTCTCAATGTCCTTCCATTGCCTCTTATGCCTGTATTGCATCGGGTTGTCCGGGTTAATCTGTTCTCTGTAAACGTCGGCTCCGTCAGGATTATTGCGTGTGTCGGCAAACGCGATTTTTTCCGACCCGCCGCCGTGCAGTATCATTCCTTGAACGCCGCCCGCGAAATATGTTCCCGGAAATGAAATTGAAACCATGCGTTGCGTGCCTAACCAAACATTATGCACATCGCCGTAAAGCATCGGAAATCCTTGAGCGGTTAAGGAGCCGTTAATAGCCATTGAATTAGAGCCTATTAACGATGCCAATCCGTTTAGCGAACCCATCTCTTGATCTGACAAATTCATCATAGATTCCGTTACATTTGAGGCTATAATCACTGCCGCCACGTCAACTTCATTGACTTTCCCCCAATCATTAATTAACTCAGCGAAATCAATATTGTTAACCGAAGAATACAATTGATCGAGTTTGCCTGTGGCGCGGAGCCTGTCAATATAGTCGTTGAAGCCATGCGCATAAGCGGTCATAAGTATTTTTATATCTTGAGGCAAAGTTTCATCCCACTTTTTAGCGTGTTTGTAGAAATCTAAAGCTCTGGCTCTTTCATCCACTTCAAGCATTCCGGCAAGATGTTGATCATTGAGAGCCTCAACGAATTCCGCGCTGCGCCCTGAAGCCTCCAATATCTCCGAATAAAACACATGGGCGCTGTCCTCGGCGGCAGTCCACCCTAACGCATAGTAAGCTCCTTCTTTTGTTTCCGCATAAATGTGCGGTATTCCGTATTTATCCCTGACTATTTCAATATTCTCTTTGCTCGGAGCCGGCGAGGAAAAAAGATTGGATCCGACAAGAATAACTGCCGCTGAAATTGCCGTCAGGATTGTCAAAAACAACGCCCTTGATCGAAAAATTGAATATGCGAACTTTTTTATTTTATTTGGGTTGCCTAAATACATATTTTCCACCTCTCTATAATAACAAATCGAATTATAATTTTAGATTGGTTTAAGTCAAAATTATTATTGCTGAAGATACAGCGAATCTTTATCATATCGCTTCTTATTAACATTAGCCCAAGCGACACATGACTCTCAACAGTTTATATTGTATATTATATGATGAAAGAAAATGATGGGGTGTGAAATGAAGGTCGATGTGATATTCATA
>JAKQBV010000205.1 GCA_029573925.1 bacterium | reverse complement strand
CGTTTCAAACCCAACATCTTCTCGTAAAATTCGATGTGTTCCATTGCCGCCTCCTTGAAACCGGACGTAATTGAAAAGAAAACCGATGAACGCGGGGAGTCAAGGGCGAGCGAAGCGAGTTCATCGAAGACCCTTGACGCCACGTGTTCGAGGTTTAGCATCTTTTCCGTCCGGTTTCAAGTCCAGCTATACTACATATTGGGGCCACCCACTCGATTTCCGGATGCCCCAATATTTATTTGGAGTTTGCGCTGGCTCTGGTGTTGAATATGTATTCTGTTCTTTTATTTGTCTGCTTGACGCCTCATTCTTTGTTTTGCTATCAAAAGTCTTTGCATTTCCTATAAATTGACTTCTATCATCATCTTGGAGTTGTTCAATTAAATGACTTTCGTAATGTGTCTTATTAGCATTTAGGCTGTTAATTCTATGATAATCTATTTTATCATGCCGATATTTGCCAAATATATTTCCTAGATATTTTATTATTTGAGAATCTTCGAACAGTGGGAGAACTATTACGTATAGAATAATTATCATAGGCAAAAAAAACATAAAAACGCCGATGTATTCAATAAAACTCAAATCTCCTTGAATAATGAACGATATCCCAATTACGAAATACATAACAGCGTAAAACATACAACCACACGATTCCCAATGCGAATCCTCTTTGTACCGCTTTTTGCCCATATTTTCCTTGCCGTTGTTTATAGATTAACCTAACATACGATTTGGCACTATATTTGTCGAGAATTCATCATGAGTCATTGCCCCAGATTATTAACAGGCAATTAAAAATACCACATGCCAATTATCTCAATACAATCAAGCAACGTCGCCTTTGTCCCCATCGCCTTCGCTTCCGCTCTTGCTTCAACTCCGCCTCTAACCGCTCTATTCGTTCATCGGCTATCATAATACCCTCCTGTCCATACTCACCAACAATCGCCGTATATTATTTCATTATTTGCTCCATATGGATAAATCGTACATACACTTCCGGTAATTCTGTTGTGTTTCATTAGCCCATGAAGGTTCCGGTCGCTAACTTGATAGGTTTTCCACAGCGTCGGCCACACAAACCAACCGAACAATAAAGGCAAGACGATTATTGCCGATATTACACATATCCTGATTTCTTTAGGAAGACTCTGAAACTGTTCCATCATCTTTTCATTTCCTTTCGTTCGCCCGTTTTTTCTCTCTGTTATTTGACTATCCATGATTAATTCGCTCGATTCAGCCTTAATGCCTCTTTGTATCGTTTTACCACAGTCCGCGCAGAATCTGTCATCAGGACGCAATGGTCTGCCACATTTGTCACATAGCTCGATTTTAGCAGCCTGCATTGTCGCCCTTGATTCATTCTTATTGCCACTCTGTATCGTTTTCTCACAAGCTGCGCATAATTTATCCTTCGGTAACAATTTGTAATAGGGTCTTCCACATTGTTCACACTTCTCGATGCCCATTGCTACACCGCCCTGCATTGATTCACCCGAATATTGTCTGTTTGCCATTTTACCACAAATCGACATGGCAAACCCTCGCATGAAGCAAAATATCTGAACCGAAACTCATGGATGCAGGGTCAGGTCTGTCAATGAATCTTTCTTATTCAATATCGAACGAGGGACGGATATCTTCTTTCATTGGTTTAATTTTATCAATTAAATCTTTTCTTATATTTTCGCAATGAACAGAATCATCGATGCGTGTCACAAATTCTTCCTTCCCAACATTCAAAATAAGAAATAAAGTTAAAACAATTCTAGTTATCTCAGCTATTCTTTTCATCAGTTCATGAATGGTCATGTGTAAACGATCAGATATCTTCTTCTTTTGCTTTCCGTCTATCGCTGAACCATGAATGTAATTGCTTCTAATATCATAAGATATCTTTAGCATTTCTCTCGTTTCCAATCCATCAAACCCTAAAAATGTCAGCAATAAGCTGATTCTCTGGCAGAACTTAAACTTCAGCTCGCCATTTTCTTTCAATACAATTGCTTCCAAAGCATTTACTAACGTTGTGATTTTTCTTTCGGAAGCTTCTTCACCACTGCTTTCTAACAATATCCGATATCGGTCATATCCTATCTTTGCTGGCTCTTCACTTAAATGTTTTACTACTTCATAAATCTTCTTAAAGCGGTTTGAATCTAACTGTCGAAATGGCCGCTTAAACAATGGATAATTGTTATTGGTTGAACAGATTATTCCGGGGATGTCTTCCATTTTTAATCCAAGGCATCTTGCTGAACATGTATTCAACAAAGACAGTGACGCAATAATCATATCTTTGGCTCTACGCATATTCATACCATAATCGCACTCGGGCAATAGATGTGTTTCAATTTGAAATTCTACAACAGCAGATGGTTTAATGCAGTCGATGTTATTAGGCACAAAACATACGGATGTAAAATCATCTGGTTTCGGTTTCCGGATTTTTATACAATCTGTCAGTCTGTATTCTTCGACATTGTCTTCAAGATAGTATCCGCATATCCATATTTCACCTTGTGCGTCGGCAAACTTGTTTTTAACACGTTCGATAAATCTGTTTTTTGCTGCTTCTATTGTCGTGTTTTGAGGATTGTTCTTTGACAACTTTGCATATTTAATGCAGAATCTGTCAAGAAACTCCGTTACTCGCCATGCCGGGTTTTGATCGTTATTTGAAGAAGAATGTTTTTCAATATAATCCTTGACTGCTAAATAGTGACTGTTTGAGAGAAGCTCATTCAAAAAATCATTTTCATTGGAAATGCTTTTAACACGCTGAATTATTGTTTTTGTAGCCGTAGTTAAATTGTCATTGTCAACTTCAAATCTTGTAAATTCAAACGTCCTTATCTTTTCATCCTCAAAAAAGTTGTCAGGCGTACATTCAAGATCATCGCATAGCGCAACTGTTATTGATGATATTTCTTTTTCCATTGAAAACTCCTGTTTTTTTTAATTATAAACAATGCAAGCTAAAAAGGATATTGGGGAGGATGGGTCAAGGATGCGAGGTCAGGTCTGTAATTTGTATTTTCTGATGGCGGGGGGAAGGCGAAAAGAGGGTGCAGGCATCGCTGGGATGCGCGCTGCCAGTGGGGCTGTTGAAAAAGCCATAGAAAACGGACTTGTCCGTGAGAGCCTGTATGAAACGAAAATTTCAAGCATGTTTGCATGCGTTTTCAAACACGCACAAAGCAAGTTTGTGCGTGCCACCCGGAAGTTTGTGACATTTTCAACAGCCCCCCAGTCCCCTTTTTTCGCGATTGGCGTCAGGAATCGGCGTTCCCGCCCTTAGCCGAGGCGGTTGCGTTTGGGATGATTGGGCGGGATGGGCGGAAAAATATTTTTCGATTTGTTGGCTGTTGGGGTATAATCATGCCCTGTCATCCCGCGAATGCGGGCGTTGTCAAACCCGGTTCCGCCGCGATGTGGCGGCGGCCCGGCACAGGCGGCAAGGCGGCGCGGAGCGCGCTCCGTACGCAAGCCGCGCTCAAAGGAGGCCGAGATGGAATTTTCTATCAATGAAGAGCAACAGGCGTTCATGAAGAGCGTGTTCAACTTCTCGAAGAACGAAATTTATCCTTTGATGGAGGAGTTCGAGAAGAAGGGCGAGTTCTGCTGGGAAGCGTGGAAGAAGATGGGAGAGTTCGGCATGATGGCGCTGCCGTTCCCGGAGGAGTACGGGGGAGCGAACGCGGGGGTTCTGACGACGTGTCTGGGGATGGAGGCGCTCACGCGCGGCGGGGCGTCCGGCGGGCTGACTCTTTCTTGGGGCGCTCACACAATTCTCTGCGGGGTTCCCATCTGGCTGATCGGCAACGAGGAGCAGAAAAAGAAGTATCTGCCGGGGATAGCTTCGGGCGAGAAGCTGGGCGGCTTCGGGCTGACCGAGCCGAACGCGGGTTCCGACGCGGCGAGCGTCCAGACCACAGCCGTCAAAAAGGGCGACAAATATATTCTCAACGGCACGAAGATGTTTATCACCAACGGCCCTATCGCGTCTCAGTTCGTGGTGATCGCGGTGACGGACAAGAAGGCGGGTCACTTCGGCATCAGCGCGTTTATTGTTGACGCGGACGCGCCGGGGTTCTCCATCGGCAAGGAACTGGACAAAATGGGCAACAGGACGTCCACGACGTCTGAACTGATATTCGAGGATTGCGAGGTTCCGGCGGCGAACTTGCTTGGGCCGGAGGGAATGGGGTTCGTGGTGGTGGGCAAGACGATTCTCGAATACGAGCGGTCGTGCCTGCTGGCGGCGGGGCTTGGCGGGATGGAAAACACGCTCGACGAGTCCATCAAGTACGCCAAGGAGCGGGTGCAGTTCAACCGCCCCATCGCGCAGTTTCAGGCGATACAGGAAAAGATAGCGAACATGAAGATAGCGGTGGAAGGGGCGCGGATGGCGCTGTACCGCGTGGCGTGGATGAAGGACAACAACATCCCGGCGATGCTGGAGGCGTGCCTCGCGAAACTGTTCATGTCCGAGGTGGGGCTGAAGGTGGCGGACGACGGCGTGCAGATACACGGCGGGTACGGTTATATGAGAGAGTATCCGGTGGAGCGCAACTACAGAGACGTCAAGCTGGGAACGATCGGGGCGGGAACCTCCGAGGTTCAGCGGCAGGTCATCGGAAAGATGCTGCTGAAGACGAAAAAGAAAGGGGCCAAATAACATGGACTTCAAACTAACGGCGGAACAGGAGAAGTTGAGGAAATCGTTGTCGGAGTTTTGCGCCGCAGAGATAGGGCCCCGCGCGGCGGAGGTTGACGAGAAGGCTGAGTTCCCGGCGGAGAACTGGAAGAAGCTGGCCGAGCAAGGCGTTATGGCGCTGACCGTGCCGGAGCAGTACGGCGGGGCGGGAAAAGACCTCGCCACAGCGTTGACGGCCATCAGTGTGATAGCGGAGCATTGCGCGTCAACCGCGGAAGTCGTCGCCACGAGCATGTTGTGCGCGGGCAAGGCAATAGAGATTTACGGCTCGGAGCAGTTGAAGGGGAGGATTCTTCCAGAACTGGCGAAGGGATGCGAGATCGGGGCGCTGGCGGTTTCCGAACCGGGCGCGGGTTCCGATGTTTCAGCAATAAAAACGACAGCCGAAAAATGCGGCGAAGAATATATTTTGAAAGGCGAAAAGTCGTACATAACCAACGCGACGGTAGCGGACGGGATAGTGACGCTGACGAAGACCGGGGATTCGTTCACGGTATTCGCGGCTCCCAAATTTGCCGCCGGAATCTGTGTCGGAGCGCCCGCGCGGACGCTCGGCATGAGGGGCGCGGTCGCCGCGAATATCTCCTTCAACGACGTAAATCTCGGAGACAACAACATACTGGGCGGATACGGGAACGGGCTGGCGGTAATCGCGGACATATTCGACTACGTCAGGCTGAACGTTTGCGCGGTGGCGAACGGCATATCCGTGGCCGCGTACAATGTGGCGAAGAACCACGCGGAGACAAGAGAGTCGTTCGGCAAGCCGCTGGCGGCGCACCAGATAGTGGCGTTCAGAGTGACGGACATGCATGTGGACGCGGACGTGTCGCGGATGCTGATGTACAACGCGGCGTGGAAGAAGCAGAACGGCGAGAAATGCGCGCCGTTCGTCGCGCTCGCCAAAGTGTCGGCGTCCGACACCGCGATAAAGAATTCGGACAGGTGCATGAAAGTTCTGGCGTCGGCGGGGTTGTCTGCGGACAGCCCGGCGCAGAGGATATACCGGGACGCGCGGCTGATGGAAATTGCCGGCGGCACGAACGACATCCTGCGCCAGATAATCGCCCGCGACCAGTTGGAACTCTGACCGAGCGACGCGGCGCGCGCGGCATAGCAGAGCTAAAAAAACTTGCTGAAACCGAGGGATATCCTGATGAACGGGAGCCATCCCAAGCGGTTGATTTTCTTCACGGACAGAGCGTAGACAGCCTTGTGAATCAGCGCGTAAAGAGGCGACAGCGGGAGCGCGCACAACAGCCTGACCGCCGGAACAGGCGCGCGGACCACGTTGAAGAACTGCATCAGCATTCCGAGGTTTGACATCCTGCGGTCTGCGGAGGTGGCGGCGGACGGAGTGAAAAAGCCGTCCGGGGCTGACGCCGCCGGGGCGGCCTCTGCCGCTTCTGTCGTCGCCTCGAACTCTTTCCGCAACTCCGTCCCCGGATAATGCCTGTAGAATGACACCCAAGTAAAATCCGTCTTCATGCGCCTGTTGAAGAGCATCGTCTTGAGAGCGTCGTCGAACCCTTCTCCGGGGATGCCGACCATGTTGTATGTCTGCGCCATGATGCCGCGCTCTTTGAGTCGGGCGACGGCTTCCGTTATCTGTTCGTCGGAAACATTTTTCCTTAGAATTTTTCTGCGGTTTCCCTCGTCGGCGGTTTCTAGGCCGACGCGAGCAGACACACAGCCCATTCGCGCCAACATCCCGGCGGTTTCCGCGTCGAGCGTGGTCGCGGGCGTCTGGCACACGAATGGAAGGGCGACCTCCCCCGCGTAAAGCTCCGCAAATTCCTCCAGCCACCGTTTCGATGTTATGAAAGAGTCGTCCTCGAAAACCACTCTTTTGATGGAGAACTCCTTTTTCGCCCTGAGCAGTTCCTCGACGACGTTCGCCGGACTTCGCCTCCGCGTGTATGCGCCGAGCCCCTTGTGCATGTCCCTGAATTTCTTGTTGAAGCAGTACGAACAACTGTTCGGGCAACCGCGAGAGCACATCGCCGGGTACAGTTCTGAGATGATTGTCGCGAGCCGGGGGATGCGCGCGTAAAGAGAGACGTCCTGAAAGGGCAGCGAATCGAGGTCTTCCACTAGAGGACGCTGAGGAGAAATGTGAAAAGAGCCGCCGTCGTCGAAGCAGAGATTCTTTATGTTTTTCAAGGAGTCGCGCGGAGCGTCGAGAGAGGCTGCCAGTTCGGGCAAAGCCTCGTCCGCCTCGCCCCGGATGGCGAAATCGGCGGACACCAAGCGGATGTCATCGGGAACGAAAGTCGGGTGCGGCCCGCCGACGACGACGGGAGGGCGCGCGGGCAGCCGGGACAGAAAATCTCTCAGCCAGCCATCCGACCCGGAGACCCAGTGGAACCCCAAAAGGTCCGCCCGGCGGACGGCGTCCTCGCCTCGCGCGCTCAGTCCGTCCCCGGCGATGAGGACATCGACTTCGTGTCCCGCCCGTTTCAGTTCGGCGGAAAGCAACATCGCGCCGATGTGCGCGAACGGGAGCCGTTGGACGAAAAGGATTCTCATTGTGCCGCCGGGCCGCTGCCGCGCGCGCCGGGCTTCACTCCCAGCCGCTTCAGCATGTGAGACACGAAATAGAAAAACACCATCTTCACATCCGCTATCCTGAACACGTTTCTAATTTTCGCGGGGCGCAGATAGTATCTGAAATAAGCGTTGCGCTGAAGTTTTTCCAGTTTGCGGCGGTCGAGGGTTGCCGTTTCCATAGCGTATCCGAGCTGTTTGCCGTACAACCGCCAGTCCTTTGTGAGCAGCGTCAGCCCTTCGTTTCCGCTTTCGGCCATCTCCATGACTTTCGTTCCGGGATACGGGACGAGGATGGAAAACGTGGCGAAGTCGCTGTTAACCTTGAGCGCGCCGCTCACGTTTTTTCTGACGGACTGCGCGGTGTCAGTCGGCAGGCCGAGGATGTACGCCGCCTGAGTCTGTAGGCCGTGAGCCTTGCACATGCGGATGGCAGTGTAGATGTTGGCGGCGCGCGCGTTCTTTTTCATTATCTTCAGGGCGTCGTCGTCCGTGCTGTCCGCGCCGAAACACAGGAAGAAACACCCCGACCTTTTCATGAGGGCGACAAGCTCGTCGTCCACCATGTCCGGGCGGGTGTCGGCGGTCCATGAAATCTTCTCGCTGATTCCCGATGAAATCATGGCTTCGCAGAGAGCGGCCACCCCTTCCCTGTCTACGGTGAACGTTTCGTCCGTGAAAAGAATCTGCCCCGCGCCGAAATCCCGGATGTCCCTTTGAATCTCGTCGATGACGCCGGGGATAGAGCGTTTGCGCACTTTGTTGCCCATGATTTTTGAGCAGAAAATACAGTTGAAAGGACAGCCCCTGTTGATGGAGACGCAGAGTTCGCGGATGCGTTGCGATTTAAGCCGGAAACTGGCGCAGTATGCGTCGAGGTTGAAAGCGCTCCAGTCGGGAAGGGAAAGAGAATCAAGGTCGTCGATGAAAGGGCGCGGCTCGCCAGCGCGTACGCCGTCAGGAGAGATGGAATAGACGCCTTTGACGCCGGATGCCGGAGAGCCATCCGCGACGCAATGCAGCAACTCCGCCATAGTCAACTCGCCCTCGCCCGCCACCGCGTAGTCGAACGCCGGAAACTCGGCGAGCGTGTCCATAGGGACACGGCTTGCGTGAGGACCGCCGACGACGGTCACGATGGGATTGCCGCCAGCTTTTGCCGCCTCCGCCACTTCCGCCGCGTCGTTTATCTGGATAGTCAGGCATGAGAACGCCAGAACGTCCGGCTTGAAGTCTTCTATTCTTTTAAGAGTCTGCTTGAATGAGAGTTTTTCCGCGAACGCATCAATGAATGCGGTTTCCGGGAATTCAGGCTTTATATTGGCGATGATTGAAGCCAAGCCGACCAGAGGCACTACCTGAGTGGCCGCCGAATCCCTGTTCAGCAGGGACATCCTCGGCGGAACAATAAAAAGCGTTCTTAACCCTGAAGATGTCCGCGCCATGGAATGCAGTATAGCAAACGCAATCGCGGCGGGCAATAAAAGGCGGCGAGTCTTCCTCCTTTTCAATTCTCCTCAAACATTGTAAACTCATACCAGTTGGAATCAGATTGGCATTATTGACATGTTATTAATGGAATTATCAATTATTTCAAACGGGTTCCCGCTCTCGTGGGTATCCATTTTTAACAGTTACGACATGATCAAGGGCATCAATTAGCGGCGGAATCGGAGGCTAATGCAAGTAATAGGTCTAATAATATTTCTGCTAATAGCCTTCTACGTGCTGCGTTTCATTTATTCAGCCTTCAAGCATGTTTTCACAGTCATGAACTGGGTAGGCGAGGACGCGAGCAAAGCTTTTGACGGCGCGCGAGAGACCGCCCTGTCGCTTTACGAAAAGATAGAGTATTTCGTCAGGGAGCGGGCGGCGGCGGCGCAGGGCAAGCCCAAACCATTCAAACCTGTCCGGTTGAAAAGAAGAAAGCCCGTTAGGGCAAAGACAGAACCTGTGGAGAAAGAAAAAGCCGTCGAAGCGGAAACCGCTCAGACCGCTCCCCCGCCTCCAAAATTCGAGGAGTGGACTCCGCCCGCCGAACCTCCTGCACAAGAACCGTTCAGAGAATCTGCCGACACTGAAAGAGCGCCGTTTTCCTTCATAATGAAAAGAGCGTTGGCCGGCGCGGTTTTCACGGCCATGAAACTTGCGTTGTGGGTTGTGGATTGCTCGCTCCGCGCGCCATCCGCGTTCAAAGCCGGCTTCCCCTCTCAAAGCTCTATTCTTTTCGCAAAAATCGCCGTCTGCGTGCTGCCGATATCCATAATGACGAGGATACCGGACATATACGGATACGGCCCCGTCCTTAACGCTGTTCAAATCATTCTCGCGTCGTACATTCTTTTCATCGCGGCGATATATTTCCTGAGGATAACCGTTCCGTTCGACATTGAAGCGGCGTACTCGCGGACAATGGCTGACGAAAGGCAGGCGAAGGAGAGCCGGGGCCTGTGGAATTCGGGGAAGACGCTGTACCTCGTCTGGTTTTCCATAGTGGCGCTTCATCTGTTCGAGGCGAGCAGGTGGGGAATTCCGCTGTTGTTCCTGTTTTTCGCGCTAGCGTATGCGCTGATGCCGGGATGGAAGAAAAGGCCGAAGTCGCGCGCGCTGAGATATATCCCGGCGGCGGGGATAATCGTGGCGTACGCGGCTTTGCTGGTCAAAGCCCCGCAATACCTGAACCCGGAACGGATGGACGTTTTTCTGCTGATGATAACGGCGATGCTTGCGGCCACCGCGACGGTCTATTTGTACTGGCGAGTGATAGCGGCCAAGATGGAAACCGCGATGGGCAGGCTCGAACCGCCCGCGAAAGCGAGAATCTGGACCAACTTCTTCGTCGCTCCGTTGCTGCAACTATATTTCCTACTGCCGGGGCTGTATTTCATCCTGATGTTCCACACGCTTAACACGGCGGTTTTTTTCGTAGCGGCGGCGGCGCTGTCCGCCGGATACGCAATCTGGCGCAAAGGCAGAAAATATGACACGCCATACGCGCGTCCGGGGCTTTTCCCGCTCTACATACTCCTGTTGTGGACATCGATAATCTACGTTCAGAGCTACAACCAGATAGCGCCTTCTGCGGGGTCATGCGCAAGCTTGAAGGACGACCCCGGCAGGCGCTGCCTCCTTTCAATGGATGAATACCGCAGGTTGGCATTTCTCTCCGGCTCCCTGCCTTACGAAACGATAATGGACGCTGAAGAGCGAGCGCTGTTCGTGTCCTTTAAGAACATCTTCGGGCACGGCTCCGTTCTCAGGCTGGATTCCGAAACGGGCGACGTGGCGAAGTACGTCATCGCGGAGAACGAAAAATCATACGGACAGACGTTCTATCCGGAAAGGTTCTGCGTGAGCCGCGAGACCAAGCGGCTGTACGCCACAGTGAAGAGCGCAGGGAATTTCCAATTGTTGGAAATGGATTACGCCGGAGGCGGGCTGGCGCTCTCCGACAGGATAAAGTTCGGGAATCTGGAAGTGACCAACTGCGAGGTCGATCCCGCCGATGGGCGGATATACGCGATATTTCTAGGCCCGCCGGACAGCCGGATAATTGGCATAGACGGAAAAACAAAGAGAAAACAGACACCGATAAGGTTCGGCTCGCTAGGATACGCGGACTATTTCGCGCTCGATAAGGAGAACGACAGGCTGGTCGTTCCGTCCCTTGACCCGGTCAGGATGTTTGACGCGTACGAAGTGCGCAATCTGAAGGACGAGTCGGGAAGAAAGGTCGTGCGCAGGCCGGTGAGGCTGCCCGCGCAACTGCCCGGCGGTCGCGTCGCGGGCGTCCCGCTGCCGTCCTTCGGCATCGCGGCCGATCCCGCGAGAAACCTCTTCTACTTCACCTGTCCGTTCCTCAAGATGGTGTTCGCCGCCGACGCGGATAGTTTACGGGTGGTAAAAATGATGCCGGTGGGCAACTTCCCCCGCAAACTGGCGTTCAACCGGCGGGACGGCTTGCTGTTGGTGGCCAACTATAGCGGAGGCTCGGTTGACATGATAGACGTCCGCGAATGGAAGAGATTGAAAAGAACGCGCGTTGGGAAGCTCGTCAGAAGCGTGTCCGTGGACGAGGAAAGCGGAAGGAACTTCGCAGTGACCGCGTGCGGAGTGTACGAACTGTTCGATCCGCGGAAATAAACTGGCCGCCCGGCTGCCGGGCTTATTCCGCCCCTGCCCCGCTCTTCCCTTTAAGAAATTCATCCAGATTGATTCCGACGACACCGCAGGACGCTCCGATTACGGCGTTGCCGTCTGAATCAATCGTCATCCCGCGCGAGCCGTATCCTATGAATGTCTCGGCGACGAGTTTGTTCGACTCGACGTCTATCACGTGGAATTTGCCTTTGAAAAAACTGGCTCCGAGAAGATATTTGCCGTCATTTGAGAACTCGATTTCGCGGACGCCTGCGGGCATGACCAGCTTGACGAGTTTGTTAAGGTCGAAGTCGAGCAGCCATGCGCCTTCAGGATAGTTTCTGCTGGCCGCAATCTGCCGCTTCCCCGGCCTTATCTCCACGTCGAACATGCCGACCGGGTAGTCCTGCGTCCACATCTCAGTCGAGCGCGTCTCCGTGTTCACCCTCAGCAGATGCCGGGAGCCGAACAGCTTTCCGAACAACGGCGACACCGAGAACGTGCCGAACAGGTAAGGTTCGGACCACGCGGTGCGGTACACCGGGGTCCCGGCGTTTCCCGCGATGTTCAGCTTCTCAATCGCGCGGCTCTTCTTGTCGTATTCGTAATAGTTGGATTCTATGGTGATGAAAACTTTCTCCGGCATTATCGTGACGCCGGAACCGTAAAAGGTGTTTCTTTTCAGCTCCATGTCCGTCCTGTTTATTATGCCGCCTTCCGGGTTAAAAACGATGAACTCGACGTTCGGCGCGCCGCGCTCCCTGAAGTTCCTCTGTATCACCGCGTATATTATGCCCGTGTCCGGCTCTTCCCTTATCGCGAGCACATTGCCCCTCTTGTGCCACTCGGTCATTTTTCCCGTCTTAAGGTCCAGCTTGTTAATGGCGTTTTTCACCAGAACGCTTTCCTCGTGGACGTATACGTGGGCGCAGACAAGCACATCGCCCCTCTGCGGGCGCGGCACGAAAAACCTCGGTATCGCGGTGTGCGGCACGTCGGTAAAATTGTATCTCTCATGATTAAGAACCTTCGCGCCCCTGACTTCGGAGATGCTTTCGCATCTGTCAGCCGGGTTGCGTATCTCCCCGCTCTTGACTGCCAGTCCGAGCAGACACACCGGAACAACCAGAAGCTGCGTGGCGGTCAAAAACATCGGCCATTTCCATATCTTGCGGATAATCAGCAACGCGACATATATCGCCGCCAGCGTCGCGGCAACGCTCGATCCGTAAGATGCGTTCAGCCCGAACCCGACCGCGTATATGAAATCAATTGAAATGACAAGCCCAATCCAGTACAGAATGAAGACTATCTTCGATTTCCTTCTTCGGGGGTTAAGGCGGATGATGCCGAGCACAAGCCCCATCAGAGCGAGCGGAGGCAGCCCTGTGTTGTTGAAGTACCCAATGCCTCCAAGAAGGAAATCGGAGAACACTTGGCTGGATATCTTAAAAGCCTTGGGGAAAAAACCTTCGTCCGCGCTCAATCCGTTCATCGGTTTTGATTATATCAAAAACGGGACGGCAAGCCAAACATGGCGAGAACGATGTTTTGATTGTTTCCGCTGAATTTATTTTTCCAGATGTCAAGGAACGGCGCTAGCGCTATCATTACTCTGTATGAAAGTTCTGTTTTTCTACATTGGAGTCGAAAGTCTCGGAATCGAGCATCTTGCGGCGGCTGCGCGCAAGGCGGGACATCAGGTCGAACTCGCGTTCGACCCGTCTGTTTTCGGCGGACATCTCATGTGGGACTTTCCGTCGCTGGCTAAAATATTCGACAAGCGCGCGGCTGTTTTGAAAAAAGTCGCCGATACTAAACCCGACATCGCGGCTTTCTCTTGCGTTTCGGCAAACTATCAGTGGTCTCTCGGCTTGGCGCGAGACATAAAGCGCGCTCATCCCGGCATAACCACGATGTTCGGCGGCACTCACGTCACGGCTGTGCCGGAGCGGGTCATCGCGGAAGACGCCGTTGATGTGGCGATTGTTTCCGAGGGGGACGTCTCATTTCCTCTCGCTATTGCGGACGCAGGGAGCGGAAACCGGGAGGCAAGGCCGGGCGTTTTGAAAAAATCCGGCGGTGAAATCATTCGAGGCCCGGCTCCTGAGCCGGTCGAAGATTTGGACGCGCTTCCTTTCCCGGCGAAGGATTTGTTCTATTCCAAGGCCCCCGCGCTCGAAAGGCATTACACCATAATGGCGTCGCGGGGATGCCCTTTCAAATGCACGTACTGCCACAACAGCTATTCCTCCTCGCTGTCCGGCGGGCAGAAAATGAGGGACAGAAGCGTGGACAATATTGTGGCCGAGTTGGAGCCAGTCGCCGCGCGCGGCAGGTCAAGCCTCGTCAAGTTCTACGACGATGTGTTCGGATTCAATAAGAAATGGCTCGAAGAGTTCGCCGACAAATATCCCTCCCGCGTCGGGCTGCCGTTCTATTGCATGCTACATCCTCGAACAGCAACTGAGAACGCCGCCGACATGCTGAAGGCGGCCGGCTGCCGTTATGTTGCCATAGGGGTTCAGTCAGCGGACGAGGGGCAGCGCCGGAACGTAATGAACAGAATCTATTCCAACGACGACGTGAGACGCGGAGTTTCGCTATTAAAGGAGCGTGGCATCCGGGTCCTGCTGGACCACATCATCGGGCTGCCCGGAGACACGGAGGAGATGATGGTTGAAGCGGCGCGGTTCTACAACGAGCTTCGCCCGACCCGCCTGCTTGTTTTCTGGCTGTCATTTTTTCCGGGAACCGAGATTCTATCGGCTGCCTCGCAGTCCGGTCTGCTGACCGCCGACGAAGTTGAAAACATACAGGACGGAATGGAGGGAAGTTTCTACGCGGGACAAGGAGGACGCAGACAGTCGATGTTTATGCGTTTTATAGCTTTTTTCTCCCTGATTCCCATTTTGCCTAGATGGGCGGTAGAGTTCCTTATGCGAAAGAAGTTTTACAGACGCATGCCGCCATCCTCGACCCTTTCGAACATCGCGGTGGCGGCCAACGCGCTCCTTACAAGAGACGCTTTCTTCATTTACAATGTAAAATATCTTCTTTCGAGGAAAAAGACGCCTTGATTCCGCGCCGGATCACATTCCGGCGGCGTCCCTGCAACATCTGAATCCTATCTTTTCGAGCTCGAGAAGTTTTTGCTGGTCGGCAAAATAGAGGGCGGCCCAGTCGCAGCTTCGGCATCTCTGGCATCCGTTTCTTTCGCCGGGTCCCATGAGTCCCGCCATGCCGGGGTTGCCCGGAGTGGCCACCCACTCCCAGAGGCTTCCGGCCATGTCGTGTATGCCGTGCCTGTTGGCGCATTCGGGATACGCGCCGCTCTCAAACTTGCGGTCTTTTGAATTCTCGTCCCGCCAACTGCAGGCTTTCTCCACGTAAGTGTACGATTCAAACTTTTTGGGATGCACGTAGAAAAACATATTGTCGTCGCCGCCGGAGCACGCGCGCGCCCATTCCTCCGCCTCGCAAAGCCTTTTGCCCGCCGACTCGCACATCCCGGCGGCCTGCTCGATTGTCGCGCCGGAGACGGGCCTTTCGCCTTCTTTGTTCGGGTACTCGAACCTGTCTATGAAGTATGCGACGCCGGGGCCGGCGACGAGCGTCTCGTCTCCGCGCTGTTCGAGGCTGTAGCCGATGGATTTTTCCGGCAGGTCGAACCTGTCGAACAGCCCCGGAGCGCCTGTTCCGCCGCGAGGGAGCGCGACGCGCGAGACGATGAGCGCCACGACCGCTACCGCCGCGAATGACGCAATGAAGCTTCCCGCCGTCGCGCCTGAACGCGAGGCCGCGAAGGCCTTCCCGTCCTCCGCTCTTTCTATGAACTTCGACAACCCGAAGACATTCTCCAGAAATCCGAGGACGCACATGGCGAAAAATATCTCGTGTATCACGAACGCCGTCATGAACAACGCGATGACGAACGCTTTTCCGCCGGAGCCGGAGCCGAACGCTCTGTAAGCTAACCTCATTCCGTGGAATGTATACATAACCGCTATAGTCGTCCGGACAAGCTCGGCGGCGGCGGCGGCGGGAGAAGACGAAGGCGGCATTTCAAGGAGAACTACGAAGAAGGAAAAGATGAAAACCGCGATTTTGAGTTTCTTGGTGTCGGCCCGCGCGCCGGCTAGCTTGTAAAGAAAATCAGCGAACGCTGACAGCAGGAGGGCAGCTGCCGTCGCGATGACGATTTTCAGAGGGCCGGCAGATTCCCGCGCCGCCGGAGCGCTGAAGAGGATTTGCGCGGCATATCCGGCTGCAAGGAGGAGAGGAGCGCCGCGCGGCGCGACCATCGGCCCGAAACTTGGAAGGTTCTTCGCGCCCGTCGCGCTCTTGGCCGCCACCACCGCGCAAACATGCGCGTACGCCGCCGCCCCCGCGAATATCAGACCCGCCGTCGTCGCCTTGAACATGAACGCGCTCTGCTCGGAAATGAACCCGTAGATTACGCTCCTGACCGCCGGGTCCGTTATCCCCATTGCTTTCACGAACCAGTCCATCGGCATCCCGAACATATTGTTGTACACGAACAGCCTGATTATCGGCACGGTGAATCCGCAGTTGTAAAGTATCAGCCTCGTCACCAGATATATCAGCGCGGAGAA
>JAKQBV010000199.1 GCA_029573925.1 bacterium | reverse complement strand
AGTCGGATACCCCATGTTGACGACCTCCTTTTATAGTCTAGTTTATATACTAGTCCTAAAAAACCAATTCGTCAACATTAAATATCCGCGCTTTGCAACCTTAAAGTGAATTTCTACTAGTTAAAGGCCAAAGTCCAGAGGGCGGGGGCAAGCCCCGCCCCTACTTCAAAAATGCGCCTTGCGCCTAGCATTTCATCCACTCTGAGCAATCCCTCCCGAATCCTAATGAAGGATTCGGGTTTCAAATTTGAGCCAGCGACGGATTTCAAGGCCTTAGGATTAGCTCCATAACGGAATATTTCCAGCAAAGCTAAAGTTTTTCGCCGCAAGGCCGATTTATTAACAGTAGCGAAAGCGCCGGACACCGTTGGCGAAGTATATCTCAAGGCGCTTTCAGGGCATACCGGGGCGGGTTAAGTTAGACGGCGGTTCCGGGGCAGACGGGAAAAAAGGATTTTTCCCGCAACGGCAGTAAAATACATGGAGGTAGCGAAATGATATCGGTCAATACCAATATCTATGCGCTCACGTCACAGAATTACACCAGACTCAATCAACTGGAATTCACCCAAAAAACCACGCGATTGTCATCCGGGCTGAAGATCAATTATGCTTCGGACGACCCGTCCGGCATGGCGATTTCATCCGGTATGAAGGCGCAGATGCGCGGTATTAGCGTCGCCATCGGCAACGCTCAGGACACCCAGTATCTTTTAGACCTCGCCGACCACTACATCGCGGATCAATGGGACGTTCTGTACGAGATGCGAAATCTGACTCTTAAACTTGCCAACATGGCGGTGAACAACGTCAACCCCAATACTGACCCCGCGTCTGTTCCCAGCATGAGCGACTGTTGGTCACTAACTAAAGAAATCGAAATATTGCAGGATCATGTTTATAGAGCGTTTCACAATCAGCTTGATCCAAGCGCGCCTATACACACAGCGCGGTTCAACTTCAATCTTAAAACAATTTTCGCAGACGACAGCTTAGGCAACGGTTTCGAGACAGGACAAGCTTCTCAGATCGGCCCGAACAATTCAGCCGCAAACCAGATTCAAATTGTAATCGATAACTTAGCGGCCGAATTTGTAGGGTTTAACACTCCGTACGCCCCGCCGCCTCCTTTCGGAGACGCTGGCTACAACTACTATCTCGGTTATGCCGACGCCATGCTCGACAGGGTGGACGGCATGATGGAGAAGATGAACGCGGTGCGCGTGCAGGTCGGCATCCTGCACGAACGGCTGGACAAAACTATTAACGACCTGAACACACAGTACATCAACGTCTCGGCTTCGAACTCGCGCATTGAAGACGCGGATTTCGCCGACGAGATATTCGAGTATACCAAGAACATGATCAAGCAACAGGGCGCGACTATGATCGCCAGCCAAGCCAATGCTCAGCCAATGATAACCGTTCCTTTGCTTGACGCCATATATGATGGATTGGAAGGACAGAAGATGGTCGGTTATTCGGGAGTCGCATCGGACAGATAAAGCAAGCATCCGGACCGCGAAAGCAGAGATCCGGCGAATATATTACAAACGAAAACACAAAAGCCCGGCCCGCAGGGCCGGGTTTTTGCTTTATGGCTTTCCGCATTGTCGCGTTGTTCATTAATATTACTAATCCGTCATCTGGATTCGGGCGCTATTGTTCACAGCGGATGAAACGCGGAATGCAAGACGCATTTTTTACCGTAACGGCGGGGCTTTCCCCGCCCTGTCTCTGTTATCAAGCGGGGGCAAGCCCGCCTCTACGGAAAAATGTTGGGTGGCGCTCACAAACCTGCTTTTGGGGTGTTTGAAAAAAGCCACAAACATCCGGGCGGCGCTCACAAACTTGCTTTGTGCGTGAGACGCATTTCGACAATATGAACAATCTCCCCGATTTGCCGCCGCTATCGGCGAATTCATCATTATCCTGAAAACCGGATTGATCTATATGAAAACAGGGTAAATAGAAACTAGGGATATATATGACGGAAAGGGGTGGCGCTTATGAAATTGACTGTTGATTCGGCGATGATCGAGAACAACAACATGATAAAGCTTACAGGGGAGATGGTCGGCGAATACCTCGAAACCCTGATATTCGCCATAGACGAGGTCAGAAGCGGAAACAACCTGCCTGTGATAATAGACATGGCCGGATTGACGTTCATTGACAGCAAAGGAGCAGCTTTTTTATTAAATGTGAAACAGAAGTTTAACGACAGAAAAATCGCGTTGGCCGCTGTCCCTGCGGATGTAAGAAACACTCTCGCCCGGCTTCATATAGATGAACAGTATAGGATTTTTCCGAATAAGGAAGAGGCCATGATGAGAATATAAAGCCCCGCAATGTTGTTGCTTAACAGCGCTCCCACAAGCAGTATGAAAAACCGTTGCCAATAATAATGTCAATAATAAAGCCAATAATTATGATTGGACGCGCGCTTGCGCGGGTATATTGATAGTGGAGAGGAGGTGTGGACAATGAAAAAAACTGCGGCGTTCGCGGCGGTAATCATATTGCTGGCAGGGTCAGCCCGCGCGGCGGAGTTCTGGGATATTTACGCGGAAAGGCTGGCAAAAAACTATTCGGTAAAAGCCGGAACCATTCCGAGGCAGGGCGATGGAGATTTGTTGGAGGCAAGCGAGATAACGGCTTTGCTGACCAAGTCTTTCTCGCAAAGCTTCGGCGTGAGGTTCTCTGAAAACGCGAAAGACAGGCGCGCGCTTGTGTTCGTTTGCGTATTCTCTAACGAGCCGGAAAAGTGCTACATAGACCCTGTGGTCAGAGCGACCTTCAGCGAAACGAGGATACTGCGGTCGCCTTCTTTTTCGCAGAAGTTTTTAAAGAAAGCCGTCAGAAAATATTCTCATTCGTTATCAAAACCGGATTCGATTTCCGCGACAAAAGCCCGCTCAGAAGAAGTCCCCGACTGGAAAGCTTTCAATCCGAGATTCGCCATAAATTTGAACGAGTTTGACCTGATTCTCGCCTCTCCATTCCACACTTTTGCCGGAATCTACGCCGAACCGAGGTTCAGCGCGAAAGACGGACCGGCCATAAAACTGATGAGAGGGAAAGCCGCGCTGGATTTCAGACGCGAGGGAGTTGTTTTTAATTATCTGATAAAAGGCGAATCCAAAGGTTCCGGGAAGGTGAAGATCACGATAATGCCGGAAGGCGAGATATACATTGACAATGTGGTCTTCTTCTGGTGATTGAACAGAGCCTAGCTCACAGCCGATGCAAAGTCGGATGCACGCATTCCCCGTCTGATATTGTTCTGCGTCCCTGAAAATCCACAGAACGAACATCCGGATACACTATGCAGTTTCTTCCTATGATAGTGTTGTCGGGAATCTCCGATTCCATGCCGACGAGAGTGATGCTGGAATTGAGCGCGTCGGGCTGCTCGATATTCGGGCGCGCGTCTCCGTAACCGCCTATAACGCTGTCTCGCCCGATGTTGGGTTTCATGTCGTTGTGCTGCTGGCGGGACACGGTGTCTAGTATTGAGCGGCGGATTATCGTTCCGGCGCCGATGTGGTTGTTGGGCATTATGAGAGAGTCGTACACTTCCGCCCCTTTGTCGATTCGCACGTGAGGGAATATTATTGAGCGCTCGACGTGACCGTCAATAAGGCTCGCTTGGGTTATAATCGAGTTTTTCACGCTTCCGTATTCGCATATCTTAGCGGGAGGCTCGAACCTCAGCCGCGAGCGCAACGGGTTCCTCACGTCGTACAGGTTCAGTTCCGGCATTATCTTTATCAGTTCCAGATTGGACTCGAAATATGAATCGATTGTTCCGATGTCGCGCCAGTATCCCTCGAAGTTGTACGCGAAAACGCGGT